>CADBOE010000121.1 GCA_902796205.1 uncultured Ruminococcus sp.
ATTTCCGGTTTGCGAACCCAAATCTGAATTTAGTCTAAGAATTCCTTGCTCCTCCGGCGAAACCGGAATTCACTCTGAAAATTCGCGCCTGACAAAAAAACATGAGTTACGACAGTCGTATAATATCCGTATCAGTCAAGGTTAAGGACAACGGGGAAGGGAGCCTGCTTTTCGACGCGTCGTATGCCGGAGATAAGATTTTCAAAAATATTTATACGGAGCCTGTCTATAATATCACCGTTACCTCCGAAGGCGGCGGCACGGCGTCCGCTTTGCCCGCTTCCGGCACGCGGGGGACCGGAATCACGCTATCCGCGTTGCCCGCCGAGGGCTTCCGCTTCAGGGAATGGCAGGTGGTTTCGGGCGGTGTCAGTATAGAAGGCGACGGATTCACCGTCGGCACCGAAGACGTCGTTATCAGGGCGGTGTTTGAAGCTATCGAATATAATATCACCGTTACCTCCGAAGGCGGCGACGCCGGCGGGGCCGTGGGCTCGACTGTTTCGGGCGCGATCAACACCGTGGTCGCGTATCTTTGCGACTGCTGCCTCGGCTGGGTATTCTACAGAAAAGAAAAAGGCTCCGTCCGCGCGACGTGCGAGGGCGCCGTGCTGTTCTTCAAGCACGGAAAGGCTCTGGCCAGAAACCTCGGCCGCATTTTCGGAATGGGACTTCTTTCGCTGCTGGTTATCGGCGGCGCCGCCGGACTGATCGCGTATCTGATTTTCGGCAGGTTTCCGGCGGTGTTCGTTACGCTTGCGGCCGAGTTCGCCAGGAATCCCGGCAGCGGCGACAACAGGATGATATACGAGATTCTCTCCAAGCCGTCGACTCTCATGATAGCCGCGGCCGTGGCGACCGGCGTCGCGATCTGGAGCGTCATCCATTCCGCTTTCGTGCGTCCGTTTATATTGACTGGCGTCCTCAGAAATTATATGGAAGCCGGTATGCAGGACGTGCCCTCAGAGGCCTCGTTTGAGACGCTGAAGAGCAAGTCGCCCAAATTCGCGAAGCTTTGTGAGAAGCTTGACTGACGACGGATGCTCGGATTTGCCGACGTCCGGCTTTCGGACTGCTGCGGATCAGGACGCAAAGCAGTACGCGGACCGGGATGCGAATCCTGACGCGGATTCTGATTCTGATTCTGATTCTGATTTTGACAATGGACAGACAAAAAATATCCCCGCTTCGATCTTACGGTCAGAGCGGGGATTTTTACGGTCGTTTTTCGCCTTACAGACGTTTACATACGCTTACACACGCTTCACGGCGACCGTCGCCGTCATTCCGTTGATGTCGAGCTCCTTCGAGAACGCGCCCCCGTCTGGCTCTTCCGCGTCGTCCGGTATGCACACGAGCGCGTCGGACAGCGTATCGCCGCAGATCGCCGCGCTGTTTTTCCTCGCCACGGACGCGAGATCCGCATTGCCCGCGATGAACAGCTTTATGTGGTCGGTCACCTCGAAGCCGGCTTCCTTCCTGAGCGACTGCACCTTGCTCGTCAGCTCGCGCACGACGCCCGCCTCGATGAGCTCCGGCGTCAGCGTTATGTCGAGCACGACCGTTATTCCGCCGTCCTCCTGCGTATCAAAGCCGGGCATACGGGCGATCTCGATAAGAAGATCCTCCTCGGTCACGGGGGTGGCGACGCCGTCCAGCACGATATCCATCGTTCCGGTCTCTTTGAGCGAGCGCATTGCCTCCGCTGCTTCCGTCCCTGTCAGCGACGCGAGATAATCTTTGACCCTGCCGATATCCTTGCCGAATTTTCTGCCCAGCGTGCGGAGCTGAGGCTTGAACGAGTACGTCGTGAAGGCGGACGTGTCGTCGGTGAAAACGACCTCTCCCACGTTCAGCTCGTCGCGGATAACGTCGGTGAAATAGCCGTCCAGCTTCAGGTCGGATTTCACGAACATTCGCGAAAGCGGCTGGCGGTTCTTTATCGCGGCGTCGTTTCTTGCGCTGCGGCCGAGAACGACGATCTTGAGAACGTGTTCCATCTTGTCCTCGAGGCCGGCGTCTATCCATTCCTCGCGCGCTTCCGGGAAATCGCACAGATGCACGCTTTCGGGCGCGTCGGGGTAAACGTTTTTCACGAGGTTAAGGTATATGTCTTCGGTCATAAACGGAAGCATGGGAGCGCAGATCTTAATGAGCTGGACGAGCACGGTGTACAGCGTCATATACGCGTTTACCTTGTCCTCGGGCATTCCCTCGCCCCAGAAGCGCTCGCGGCAGCGGCGGACGTACCAGTTGGACAGCTCGTCGATGAAGTCGGCGAGAGCGCGTGACGTTTCGGTGATACGGTAGTTGTACAGGTCGTCGTCAGTCTCTTTCGTCACGGAATTGATCCTCGAGAGGATCCACTTGTCCATGACGCCCAGCTTATCGTAATCGAGCGTGTATTGCTTCGGATCGAAATTGTCGATGTTTGCGTACAGCACGAAGAACGCGTACGTGTTCCACAGGGTGCCGAGGACCTTGCGCTGCCCCTCCGTAACCGCCTTGTCGTGGAAGCGGTTGGGGAGCCACGGCGCGGAATTGGAGTAGAAATACCAGCGGATCGCGTCGGCTCCGTATTTTGCGAGGGCGTCGAAGGGGTCGACGGCGTTGCCTTTTGATTTTGACATTTTCTGTCCGTTCTCATCCTGCACGAGGCCGAGGACAATGACGTTCCTGTACGGCGCCTTATCGAACAGCAGGGTGGAGATGGCGAGCAACGAATAGAACCAGCCGCGCGTCTGGTCGACGGCCTCGGAGATGAAGTCGGCCGGGAAACGCTTCTCGAAGATGTCCTTGTTCTCAAACGGATAATGCCACTGCGCGAATGGCATCGAGCCGGAATCAAACCAGCAGTCGATGACTTCCGGCACGCGGTGCATCGTCTTGCCGCACTTCGGGCACTTCATCGTGACCTGGTCGACATACGGGC
>CADBOE010000122.1 GCA_902796205.1 uncultured Ruminococcus sp.
AATTCCGGAAAAATAATTATTATCTGAAAATACGGTAAATTGACCATGAACGAAAATAATTTTCAGACAAGCGAATCCGGTCAGGGTCCAGCTCCGGAAACTGAACTGAACAGACGCGGCTTTCGCAAAAAAGTTAACAGAGGATGGTTCGCGTTGGCCGCGTTCGCGCTGCTGCTCGCCATTTTTGTTGTTTTTATGTCGGTTGAAAACGGCGCAATGGATAAAATCGCCGCAAATTCGATCGTTGAATACAACAAAACGCACGCGGCTGATACCGTTCATCACGAACGGAAATACATCGAATACTTGGTTGAATACGTTTCTTTCGACAAAGTCAGAGTCAGCGCCTACTACGTCGAAAACGGCAGCAGATCGCGCGATCTTTTTGAAATGACGCGAAGCGGGCTTTCGTGGAAGATCGTTTACAGCGAGTACGCGTCGAACGGCTATAATTCGGCTTTTTGAGATTTCGAAAATAACAGAAAACCGGAAAGCACGGAAAGTCCGTAGATCACCGCCTGCTTTTCACGGAATCCCCGCCAGCCACCCTGAACGCGTTAAGTACACACAGATCGCAGATCACGCAGATCACGCAGATCACGCAGATCACGCAGATCACTCAAATCAGGCATATGGAAACAGTATTAAAAGTAACTAAACTGAACAAATCGTTCAAAAAGAACCACGTCATAAAAGACGTTTCGTTCGACGTTTACGCCGGAGAGGTATTCGGCTTCGTCGGACCGAACGGCGCGGGAAAAACAACGACGATAAAAATGATTATGGGCTTCGTTTTCCCCGACTCCGGCGAAATAACCATCTGCGGTCATTCCCTCGCAAAAGAATACGAGGAAGCAATGGATTGCGTCGGCGGCATCGTTGAAAATCCGGAGCTGTATAAAAACCTGTCCGGCCTTCTGAATCTCAAAATGTACGCCAGACTCCATCCGGGCGTTGACAACGCGCGCATCGACGAAGTTGTAAAGCTCGTCGGCATGGAAAAACGCGTAAACGAGGCGGTAAAACGTTATTCGCTCGGAATGAAGCAGCGCATCGGGCTCGCGCAGGGAATGCTCCACAAACCGAGGCTCCTGATACTTGACGAGCCTACGAACGGGCTCGATCCCGCCGGGATCAAGGAGCTCCGGACGATCATAAGGGAAACGGCGCAGAAGGACAACACTGCGGTTTTTGTTTCCAGCCACTTGCTGTCCGAAATGGAACTGATGTGCGACCGGATCGCCGTAATCGACAAGGGCGTTATCCTCGGCGAGCGCAGGATCGAGGAAATGAAGTCGATCGGCGTCGGCGAACGTTACACGTACGGCGTATCCGACGCGGAAGCCGCGCTCGGCATAATCGCGAATATGGGATTGACCGCGCAGAAGAGCGAGCCGAAGGACGGTATCGACTTCATATCGGTGCAGGCCGGACGCGACCGCCTGCCGGAAGTCACCGGCGCTTTGCTTGGCGGCGGAATAGGCGTCTTTACTGTGACGAAGGAACAGAATTCTCTTGAAGACGCGTTCATCAATCTCACGGGGGGAGGGAACGTCATTGCGTAAACTGAAAGCGCTTTACATTAACGAAATGGGAAAAACGGTGCGCAAGATCTCCGTCCTCGTTGTCGTTTGCATTATGTTCGGACTTATCGGCGGCTGTGCGATCATGAATAAACAGATCGGCAGGTTTTCGGAGTCCTTTGTCTGGAATCCGGATTACAGTGAACTGTACAAGAGTTATTCCGAAAGTTACAGAAACGTAAAATCTGAACTCGACAGTACGCGCTCCAAGCTCGAACAGCTGGGCGGACTTGACGGGTATGAGCAGGACGACTTCAACGCCGTCGCGTTAGATTACAGATATCTGTTGATCGAAGCGGCCTCAAACGAATTGCTGATGAACCTGTATAAAATCGCATCTGATTTTTCAATCGGCAGGCAGGATTACAGAAGTTCGCTTATCGAGCAGACGGCGGGTTCAATTTACAGCGGGTTTGATTTATATTACCAGACTGATGCCGTATTTCCGGCCGGATCGTCAGGCCGGCAGAATATGGACAGCGTAATACAATTTGAGCAGAAAATCGAAAAAACCAAATCGGAGCAGCTCGGAAAAATCGAGCAGCTGAAGCCGTTGCTCGAGGCCGTGACGTTCAGGAGCATTTTCGAGCGCATGCGTGCGCAGAATACCGGCGCGGAAGCGGGGCAGAACGCGGCTTTGTATAAAGAAGCGTATGATCTGGTTGAGCCGTACGCGGACAGCGTGGATATGCGTTTCGCGTCGGAGGTGCTTTCTGCGATCGACCGTTACGTCATGCTGAGTTCTCAGCTCAAAGAAGGCGGTGTTGACGCCGCAGGATCGGCGGTTTCGGCGTTTACACGGGAAAGGATCGAAAGGGAGAGGGCGATCCTCGATTATTCGCTCCGCCACAATCTTGTCTCGAAGGATGCGGAGAGAAAAGCGCAAACGATGGATCCGCGGAGCGTTATGAATCAGCTCGCCGGGATCGGTACGTTCCTCGCCGCGGCGCTAGTCATCATGCTCGCCGGCAGTTCGATTTCGTCGGAAATGAACAACGGCTCGATCAAGTCTCTGATCATTGCTCCCGTGCGTCGCGGAAAGATATTCGCGGCAAAGGGCTTTTCGCTGCTGACAATGACTTTTGCGCTGCTGCTGTTCAATTACGTTCTGTCGGTGTTGTTCTCGGGGGCTCTCTTCGGTTTCAGATATTTCGGTTCGATCGTGTTTTACGCGTTCGGCGGCGTTCATTCCGTCCCGTTCCTTCTGGCCGCGCTTGCGTCGGTGTTGATCGACGGTATTGCCGTGGTGCTGTTTGCGTCGGTCGCGCTCGCGTTGTCGTCGCTTACGCACAATACGGCCGTTTCGGTGACGCTGCCGATGCTCGGATTTTTCTTCGGATTCATCATCGATCTCGTCGTCGGATTGTTTAATATGAAAGTTTACCTGCTGGCGATGCTGCCTGTACGGAATCTTTCAAATCTGCATTTTGTTGACGGGCTGCCTTCGCTTTTCGGCATTTTCGGATCCGGTATGGATGCGATCGGGATGCGGGCGTACATTCCGCACCTGTTCTCGTGGGTGTACGTGTCGCTTTTGCTGGTATGTGTCGTGTGGATCGCGTACGATTCGTTCTGCCGAAGGGATATTACGTGATGCGCGCTGACGTGTGCGGCTCCGGATGGAGATAAGGGCGTGAACGGGTGTTGATCGTTGCGCTGATGGATTCGGAGGCGCCAACGAGGCGGAGGCGCCAATGAGGCGGAGGTGCCAATGAGGCGGAGGTGCCAATGAGGCGGAGTCGGCGGTGAGATGGAGGCGCCCGGACGAGATAGCCGGGTGGAGCCGGGGCTGGATATCCGGTTGAAAGAGAGCCGGATGCGGAGGCTGGAGCGGGTTATCCGGTTGAAAGAGAGTCGGATTGACCGCGTCGGAATTGATTTTGTTGATATAAGATATTACTGTAATATTGTTTTGTTACAGATGGAGGGGTTTGTATGAAAAAAGGTTTATTGGTCGTGTTGGTCGCGCTGACGGCGATTTTCCTTCTGACTATCGGGGGATCGCTGACTGCGTATGCCGAGCTGACGGACGTCTCAGTTGACGTCGAGAAGGATGGCAGCGTAAATATTGTCATCAACGGGGATTTCGGCGAGAACGACTGGGCCGGCATTTATCTGGCCGGCGAGTCGCCTGATTCGAGTGCGGGCGGCGAGATTTCGATCGTGTGGTGGTATCTGAACGACGACGGATGCGACCTGAATTACGCGGACGATGCTCCCGGCGTGTTTCAATATAACGTCGAGCGTGCGGACGTCTTCTGCGAGAACGGGGCGAATTCGCCGCTCAAGCCGGGCGATTACTGCCTGATGGTGATGAGCAATGACGGTTATGCGTTTGTCGACGGGTTCGAGGAGGCGATCAATTTTACGGTGCCGGATCTGAGCGCTCCCGCGACTGAGCAGGCGGCAACTGAGGTTCCCGCTGCTACTGACGAGCCTGCGCCAACTGAGGTTACGGCTACCGATGC
>CADBOE010000123.1 GCA_902796205.1 uncultured Ruminococcus sp.
GGTTTACGCTGAAGCCGGGGCGACGTTGCCGCCGCCTTTTCACCATATGCGGGATTGAAAAAGAACTCCGCAGGTGATATTATAGGGGCCGGAAAACATTGCCGGCATCCGGCGCCGAAAGGAGTACAAGAATGTATCAGGACGGGAAAATCTGGATAGCGAATTCTGACAAAAGATTATATTTGTTGCCGAAAATGGCGAACAGGCACGGTCTGATCGCGGGAGCTACCGGAACGGGAAAAACGATCACAATGAAGGTGCTTGCCGAATCGTTTTCCGACATGGGCGTGCCAGTGTTCTTCAGCGACGTGAAAGGCGACCTTTCCGGAATGGTTTTCCCCGGAAACGACACGGAAGACATGCAGAAACGGATCGCGCGCTTCGGGATCGAAAACTGGTCATACGACGCCTACCCGGCCAGATTCTGGGACATTTTCGGCGAAAAAGGCATCCCCGTACGCGTTACCGTATCGGAAATGGGGCCCCTCCTGCTCTCGCGTCTGTTCGGCCTGACCGACGTGCAAAGCGGCGTGCTGAACATCGTATTCAAAGTCGCGGACGATCACGGACTGCTGCTCCTCGACCTCAAGGACCTCCGGGCAATGCTTCAGTACGTCGGCGACAACCGCGCGGAATTCACGACGCAATACGGCAACGTATCCGCCGCAAGCATCGGCGCCATCCAGCGCGCGCTGCTCTCGTTCGAGGATCAGGGCGGCAATATCGTTTTCGGCGAGCCGGGTCTCGACATTAACGACTGGATGCAGTGCGACTCGGACGGACGCGGCTATATAAACATTCTTTCAAGCTCGAAGCTGATCAGCAGCCCGACCGTGTACGCGACGTTCCTGCTCTGGATGCTCTCGGAACTGTTCGAAAAGCTCCCCGAAACGGGCGACCCCGAAAAGCCGCGCATGATTTTCTTCTTCGACGAAGCGCACCTCCTGTTCGACGACGCCCCTAAAGTGCTCGTTGAGAAACTCGTTCAGATCGTAAAGCTGATCCGCTCGAAAGGAATCGGCGTTTATTTCGTTACCCAGTCGCCGTCGGATATTCCCGACGAAGTCCTCGCGCAGCTGTCAAACCGCGTACAGCACGGGCTGAGAGCCTACACGCCAGCCGAGCAGAAGGCCGTCCGCGCCGCCGCCAGAGCGTTCAGGGTAAATCCCGCCTTCGATACCGAGGAGGCAATGATGGCTCTCGGAACGGGCGAAGCGCTCGTCAGCTTCCTTGACGAAAAAGGCGTCCCGTCGATCGTGGAAAACGCGAAAATATTGCCCCCGCGCAGCCTGATGGGTCCCGCCGACCCCGATCTCGTCGACCACCTGATCGCTTCCGACGCCGTCAACGGCAAATACCGCGAAACGGTTGACCGCGAATCGGCATACGAGCTCATAATGGAGGCGAAGGCGCGCCTTCAGCAGGAAAAAGAGGAAGAGGAAGCGGCTGCGCTTGCCGCGAAACAGAAGGAAAAGGAGGAAAAAGCCGCGCAGAAGAAAGCGCAAAGCAGCAACAAAGCGCTGAAACGCGCCGCGAACAGCGCGACTTCATCCATCGCCAGATCCGTCAGCACCAATCTCGTGAACTCACTTACGGGAGGAAAAACGACAAGTGTCGGGAAGATCGGCAAAAGAGCCGCTTCTTCCGCGCTGAGCTCGGTGCTCCGCGGCGGAGCCTCTGCGATCCTTCGCGGATTGTTCGGCAACAAAAAATAAAGCCGGATAACGGCGCTCCGGGCGCGATCCCTCCGCGGCGCCGCCGCTTTACGCGTTTTTGTCCGCGTTTTTCCCCTTCCCGGCAAGCCCGGAGCCGGGCATGAACATGACCGGGAGAAGCATTGACCCGAGCGAATTGCCGAGTATGACCGTCCAGATAAATCCGAACGACTGCCAGGACGCGACGCCCGCGCACGCGAAATAACCGACGTCCGCGATCGAGTGCTCGAACCCGCTCAGAATAAAAACCGGAATGCAGAACAGGATGCCGATGACGTTCCTGTTCTCTTTATATACGACGACCGCGATGTACATCAGGATCCCGCAGAACATTCCGCGAAGCAGCGTCTGCCCGAAATTCTGAGTTGTCAGCTTCGCTTCGCACAGCACGGCCGCGGTCTCCCTGAGCTTCGGAAGCGCGACGCCCGCAGCGAAGCCTCCCGCCGCCACTCCGGCCACGTTCCCGAGAAGACCGAGCAGCAGGTCGGATATCTCATCTCTGCCGTGCTTTTCCGGAATAAATCCTATGCGCCCCGTATAAAGGATCAGGCTGCGCAGGCAGATCGTCAGCAGCGCCACGGAAAACATCACGCTTCCGACGTATTTATTGTCGCACGCCAGAAAAACGGCGCATCCTATTGATATCATAATTCCGGCAGCAGCGCCGCTCATTATTCTTCTGACCATTATTTTCGCTCCTTTTTCACCGGTTACGGTTATGTATTGATACGTCGCCAAACGTCGTCGCCAAACGTCGTCGTCAAAAATCGCCAACGAACGCCGCAACACGTCGCGAGCCGTCGCGAGCTGTCAAACGGGTTCATTCGAGGCTTTTCAGAAACCCGGCGTACTGTTCGTCGAGCCACGCGGCGATGCGGTCGATCCCTTCCTGCGAATATTCCTCCGCCACCTCTCCGATCTGTTCCTCAGCGAAGCCGTTTTTATAGGTGTCAACGCTGAAGCACGCGGCTCTCATACGGCAGCGTTCCGTCGCCACCACCCGCTTTCCGTCGATCTCCTCTTCCGGTGCGTCCGCCCAGACCCTGTATTTGAACGTTTTCGCGTCAAACATGCCTTTTTTCGGATCGGTCCCGCGCGACCCCGTATAAACGTTGCCCCACGCCTTGTTGTCTTTTTCGTTTCTGTACCAGTTGAAAAGTTCGGTCTCCATTTCCCGCCCTCCGTTATTTCCCGTCAGGAAAGCTCGTGAAACAACCGCGCTCCGTCTCCGGCAGGCCGTATTTCACACGCGCGTCGCCGATGGCTTTGATGAGAAAAACCATATTTCTCGCGAGATTCCGCATCGTCTGAAGGCCCTCCGTGTCTTTTTCGACGTCCGCCGCGCAAAAGCCGTGGACCTGGTTCCAGTACGTTGACGACGCCACGGGCATTCCGGAGATTGTAAAATATTTGTTGAGAACGTCAAATGACGCCGTATTGCCGCCTCGGCGGCAGCTGACAACGGCAGCCCCGACCTTCATATGCTTGGAGAACGGCGTGCTGTAAAAGAGACGGTCCAGGAACGATATGAGCGTTCCGTTCGGCGATCCGTAATATACCGGACTTCCGACGACAAGTCCGTCCGCGGCCTCGAATTTCGCCGCCGTTTCGTTCACGATATCGTCGTCAAAAACACATTTCCCGGTCCGTTCGCAGGTTCCGCAGGATACGCATCCTCTGACAGCGCGGTTCCCGACGTGCACGAGCTCAGTTTCCACGCCTTCCCGCCTGAATATCTCTGTCATCTCCCCGAGCGCTCTGGCCGTGCAGCCGTGCGCTTCCGGACTTCCGTTGATAAGTAAAACTCCGGACATCTCCGTGCCTCCGCTTCATTTTTTCGCCCCTGATTCTATCAGCACCGGAGCAACGTTGTCAACGGCCGGACTCCGCCCGGAAAACCGCTCCCGGCACACGCGCAGGACGCCGCGGACGCACGCTCCGGACGGCGGCGCACGGCGGCGCTCTCTCTCCGCAACAACTTGTAATAGCGGTACGTTTTATGCTATAATCACTGACCGGAAACGATAATTATTCTGCGGAGGCGCAAAATCATGGAAAAAATAAAATTCGATCTCTCAAGAGCGGGAGACTTCCTCAAAGAACAGGAAATAGACGGACTCAGCGGAGCCGTTGCCGACGCGCACGCGAAGCTTCACGGAAAAACCGGCGCCGGATCCGACTTTACGGGCTGGGTGCGGCTGCCTCTCGATTACGACAGGGAAGAATTCGCCCGCGTTAAAGCCTGCGCCGCGAAAATAAGATCCGATTCGGAAATACTTGTCGTCGTCGGGATCGGCGGGTCGTATCTCGGCGCGAAAGCCGCTATCGAGGCTCTTTGTCCCTCTTTTTACAACATAGAACGCCTCGCGGGAGCAAAAAACGCTGAAAAGCGCGCTCCGGGCACGGCGGACGGCCCCGCGGTCGTGTTCGCGGGCAACAGCATCAGCTCGTCTTACCTCGCCGACCTCATGGATCTGCTCGGGGGCCGCGATATTTCGGTGAACGTGATATCAAAATCCGGCACGACGACGGAGCCGGCCATCGCTTTCCGCGTACTGAAATCGTATATGGAAAAAAAATACGGAAAAGCGGGCGCGGCGAAGAGAATTTACGCCACCACCGACAGAGCCCGCGGGGCGCTCAGACAGATGGCTGACGAGGAGGGCTACGAAACGTTCGTCATTCCGGACGACGTCGGAGGGCGCTATTCCGTATTGACCCCGGTGGGTCTGCTGTCGATCGCGGCGGCCGGAGCGGACGTCGACGCGATAATGGAAGGCGCGGCGTGCGCGTACGGAAATTATATTGATCCCGATCCCGGGAAAAACGACTGCTACGCGTACGCGGCGGCGAGAAACGCCCTTTACGCGAAGGGGAAAACGATCGAGCTGCTCGTTAACTACGAGCCCGCCCTTCATTATCTTACCGAATGGTGGAAGCAGCTTTACGGCGAGAGCGAGGGCAAGGACGGGAAAGGCATTTTCCCCGCCGGCGTCGACTTCTCGACCGATCTTCATTCGATGGGACAGTATATTCAGGACGGCCGCCGCGACCTTTTCGAAACGGTGCTGCTCGTCGACCGGCCGCGCAGATCGGTCATTATCGAAAAGGATCCTGCGGATCTCGACGGCCTCAACTATCTTGCCGGAATGGACGTGGATCACGTCAACAGGCAGGCCGCGGAGGGAACGTTTCTGGCGCACCGCGACGGCGGCGTCCCGAATCTGTTCCTGAAGCTTCCCGCGCTCGACGGATATACCTTCGGCCAGGCGGTCTATTTCTTTGAAAAAGCCTGCGGCATAAGCGGCTACATGCTCGGCGTGAATCCTTTCAACCAGCCGGGCGTTGAAGCGTATAAGAAAAACATGTTCCGGCTGCTCGGAAAACCGGGCTTCTGACGAAATACGGGGGTTGCTTTATGACATCGGACGACGTTAACAGATATTTGCGGAACGAAGGCGGCGAAGGAGCGGCCTCCGGGCCGGACAAAGTGACGCCGGAAGCAGCCGGCGCGGACACTTCGGGCGCTGCCGCCGACAGGGAACTCGGCCGCGCCATAATGCGGAACATCTCATATCATTTCGCGGGCAACGGCCGCGCGGTTTTCCTTACCGTCACGGCCCTCGTCGCAGGAGGACATCTTCTGTTCGAGGACGTGCCCGGCGTCGGGAAGACCACTCTCGCGAAAGCGCTTACCGGGAGCGTCAGCGGTACGTTCAAGAGGATATCGCTCACCCCCGACGTTCTTCCCTCCGACCTTACCGGATTTTCGGTCTACAACAGGAAAACGGAGGAATTTGAATTCAAAAAAGGCGCCCTCGACTGTAACTTCCTGCTGGCGGACGAGATCAACAGGACTTCGCCGAAGACACAGTCCAGCCTGCTCGAAGCAATGCAGGAGGAACGCGTATCCGTTGACGGCGTCACCTACGAGCTTCCGAAGCCTTTTATGGTCATTGCCACCCAGAACCCGGTGGAGCTCATGGGCACCTACCCTCTCCCCGAAGCGCAGCTTGACCGTTTCCTGATGAAGCTCTCGCTCGGCTACCCCGACAGGACGAACGAGCTGGCCGTCATCACCGCCGGTGCGGCGGACAAGCTGACGGCGAAAGTCCAGCCCGTCGCCACGTGCGACGATATCGTACGCATGAAAAACGAATCCGCGAAAGTATTCATATCGGATCAGCTCGCCGATTACGTGCTGCGGCTCGTGGAGGCGACGAGAAGAGACGGTTCGATCTCCCTCGGACTGAGTCCTCGCGCCGGCATATCGCTCGCCCGCGCCGCGAAAGCGATGGCCTTCCTTTACGGGAGGCAATACGTCCTCCCCGACGACGTCAAGGCGCTGTTCGTTCCGGTATGCGCCCACAGGCTGATGCTGTCCCGTGAGGCGAAGCTTTCCGGCGCGACCCCCGAAAACAAGCTCGCCCAGCTGCTTAAGACCGTTCCGGTAGAATGATTTCTTTTGATAACGAAAAAAGAACAGATCGTGAAGTCGCCTCCGCTCAGGCCGGACCCGGCGTGACCCGGACCGCCGCAGACCCTTTGCGTCCGTACCGCTTCAGCAGCGTCGCGAGAGTCATCTTTCCGGCCGCGTACGGCGCCCTTCTCGGAACGTCCGTAATGACCGGAAACACGACCGTCAATTTTATCGTCATCATCCTTTCCGTCATCCTGTCCTACGTGCTTGTGAAAGGCCTCGCGGGCCGTCTGCTGGTGCGCGTAAAGGTCGTATCGTGCCCCTCCTCGGCCGTGCCCGGCTCCCCCGCCGCGGTCAGGGTGCGCGTAAAAAATTATTCGCCCTTCGCATTCCCCGTCTGCTGCATAAATATAGCGGACCCGTCGGAAAGAGGCGGAAACCGGCAGTTCTTTTATCTTCCTCCGTTCGGCAGGCGCGAGACGGGCGCCGTTATACGTTATCCGCACTGCGCCAGATACAGAATCCGCATTTCCGAAGCGAGGCTCGTTTCCGCCGGAGGTCTGGTCGACACGAGCGCGTTCATCAGGAGAAAAAAGCTCCCCACGGTCAACGTTGTCCCCGCCCCCGCTTTTATCGGAACGCTTCCGCGTCCGGCGGACAATATCGATTCCCCGATCCCGTCCGGAGAGGTCGCCACGGAGCCCACGGGTTCGTTTTATCTGCGTCAGTACGCGCCCGGCGACGATCCGAGATACATTCACTGGAAGCGTTCGGCCTCGCGTCAGGACTGGCTCATAAAGGGTTTTTATAAGGATCTGCCCGGAAGAGCCGTCGTATATATGGACTCTTTTCTGCCCGGCGGGCTCGTCCGCGATCTTACCGGCGAAAAGAATCCGTTCAGACTGTCCGCGGAAAGAGAGGCTCTGTTTGATTCCGCGGACAAAATGTGCGTCGCCGCCATGAGCGTCTGCTCCGCCCTTTCGGCGGACGGCCGCGACGTAACGTTCGTTTACCCGGACCGTTCGGGCGCTCTGACGTCCATGGACATACCCGCCGGCACTTCCACGGCGCGTCTTTCGGTCCTCCTCGGCACCGTGCCGTTTCCTGACGCGGAAAACGGCTCCGGCGGCAGTGACGCCGTTCAGTCTTTCGAGCCGGAAAGGTGGCTCGCCGAAGGCGAAGCGGCGGGTTCGGCGTTCGTGCTCGTTTATTCGTCCTCAGACGGCGGAACGTACGGCGCGGCGGAAACCGACTTGTCGGATATATCGGGCTTCGTATCGTTCGTTACGGATACCGGGCGCAACACAGTGACCGCGGAGGTGGAACCGTGAAAGGCTCGCTCTACGGTTTTAAATCGATCCACTTCTGGCTTCTCCTGCTGGCGGACTTCATCCATGCCTCCGCGATCTCCGTATCGGCCTCGTCCCTGTTCGGCGGTTCGCTGCTGCTGAACGTTCCGTCTTTCACGTTGATCCTGCTGATATCCTCAGGGCTTACGCTTTTTATTCTGCTTTTTATCCGCATAAAGATATTCAGAAGGATCGTGCTGTTCGCCGCGCTGGCCTTTCTCGTCATTGGCGCCGCGCTTATATCGCTTTCGCTCGTCAGCGACAGGTTCCGGGAACCCGGCGCCCGTATGCTCGCCTGGATCGCAAGCTCCGTTTCCGGCTTTGACGTGGCCGTGGCAGCGCCGTACGCCTTAACCGCCGGAATTTCCGCCATTTCAGCCGTTTACGTGGCCGTCGGGAAGCGCTGGGTCTATATTGTCTCGTCCCTGCCGTTTGCGGCGCTGATAATATTCTCGTTTCTGAACATAAAATTTTCGCCCTTCTGGCTGGGCGTATTCGCGCTGTCAATGATACTTCTCGTTATCCGCAAAAAATACGAGAATTATTACCGCCTGCTCGCCGGAGATTCCCCGCGGTCAATGAAAAGGTTCGCGCTTCCGTCCGTCCGGGCGCTGTGCCTTATCGCCGCTCTGGCCGTGCTGGCCGCGTTTGTCCGCCCGCAGCTGCCGGAGACTTCTCTTTTCGGCGAAGGCGTGAGCGAATCCATAAGCTCCGGCATCGAATCCTTCGTCGTCAATCATCCCGGTCTGAACAACTTTCTCCGCAACGTGTTCGGCCTTGAATTTTCATCCCAGCGCAGCCTGGATCCGGGCACGCAGGGAAAATATGAATCTCTCGGCGGAAAAATCGATCCGGGACACGATCCGATCCTGGCCGTTTATTCCGACAGAGACGTGGAATATCTCCGGGGATTCACGTTCGGCGATTATACGGGTAATTCCTGGGTCCTCGATAAGAACAACGGACCGAACGGTCGCATATCCATCTCGTTTGATACTTCTCCACCGTTTTATGTGTTTGATCACGCGGTTACCGAAACCAAACTTGCGATATTCAGATTTCTACCTACGTATGACTCCGTGATTCCCGACTATGTTCTGGAGTTCCTCAGGGCTTCCGCCTCCCGCCGCATAAGCGTGAAATATCTTCTTCCGTACGATCCGGGATTCGGTCTGTTCACGCCGGCGGGAACGGTATCGTTATCCCTGATGGCCCGGAACGTGCACGAGTCTTCACCCTTCGCATCTTCGTATCTTCTGCGTGCGCTCGAGGAAACCGGACTCGGAGTCAGCGAAGGAAACAGCCTCGCCTACGTCGGAACATCCGCTCCCGCCTGGATCGGCTACACGGCCGAATACAAGGACCTCAGCGCTCTGTTTGAAAACGACACATCTAGGAACGTTAAAAAAATTTTCCGCCCCGGCTTTTATGACGCTCTTGCCGAAGAAAGCATCCTCGGCGCGAAGAAAATGGCGGCTTATTCCCGCGACGTCTACGCCGCCTACACGAAGCTTCCCGAAACTGTCACAGACAGGACGAGGGAGCTCGCGGTCCGGCTGACCGAAGAGCTTGAAACGGATTGGGACAAGGCTGTCGCGATCCGTAACTACCTTCGTTCCGGAGAGTTCAGATACACCCTCTCCCCGCAGGAACAGCTCGCCGGAACGGACTTCGTCGACGACTTCCTGTTCAGGACAAAGGAAGGCTATTGCACCTACTTCGCGTCGGCAATGACGGTGCTCGCACGCGCCGCGGGCATTCCCGCCAGATACGTAAACGGATTCCTGCTTTCGCCCGACGCGGAAACGGCCGATTCCGACGGATACCGCATCCTGACGGAAGAGCATCTGCACGCGTGGTGCGAAATATATCTGGAAGGCGCCGGATTTATCAAAATAGAAGCCACCGCCGGATTCGGCGAGGGCTCGTCTTCTCCGGCTCGTCCGTCCTCCGCGCCGCTTCCGTCTCCGACTCCTTCGCCGACCGCGGAACCCGAACCGACGGAAACGCCCGATCCGGGAGAGGAACCCACCGAGGAGCCAGACGTAACGGCAACGCCCTCCTCCGACCCCGGCGCCACGCCGGCTCCTTCTCCGACAACCGAGCCGGAAACGACGCCGCCCCCGTCCGGCACCGACGGAAAAGGTCTTCCGGCGTTTGCGGCGGTATTGATTATTTTGCTTGCCGCGGCTATACTTATTCTGCTGGTTTTACGTCTCCTGATCTATTTGTCGAGGCGGCCTCCCGGCAACGGGAAGACGGGCAGAAAAGAAAAAACGATCGCTCTTTACAGACGCTGCGAGGCTGTTCTCGCCCGCGTTTTCCGGGACAGGAGTCCCTCCGAGACTCCCGCCGAATACCTGCGTTCTCTCGAGGTTCTGAACGGCACCCCGGGAAGCGTAAAAAAACCTGTGCCCGAAGCGATGGTCGTTTTCGCGTGCGTCACTTCGCTGTTTGAGAAAGTCATGTATTCCGCGCCGGAGGATTCCGATCTTCCGCCGGCGCCGGCAGACGATACGGACGATTACTGGGATGAATTTACCACAGCGCTCACCGACGCTCTCGGAAAGGCAAAAACGGCATTGCTGCTGATCAGGACCATGGGAAGGTGATTCGTAATGAATAAAAGATATCTTTTTGACAAAGGCTTGCGCTCCGGGGACGGAGAATTACGCCTGTTCCGGAGGAGGAGCGTGTTCTCCGTTCTCCTGACCGCCGTCGTGCTCATGGCGGCAGCGGCGTTTTCCGCGTGCTCGGCGAAAACTGGGCCGGGAACGGGCAATTATTCCTCCGATCAGGCAAACGCGACGTTTCTCGGCGAAACGAAACCCGTTTTTTCCGATCTCGGAGGCTTTTATTCCGGTTCGCTCGAGCTGACCATCTCTCTTCCGAAATATTACGAAGGCTCGGATCTCGATATCCGCGTCACGTTCAACGGCACGGAGCCGACCGGCGGGAGCGACCGATATACTTCACCGATACGCCTGCCGAACGATTACTCCACCACGACCGACTTTGACGACGAGAGAGAAAACGTGACGGTGACGGTTGTCCGCGCCGCCTGCTTCACAAAAGACAGAACGATGGTCGGAAGCATTGCCTCAGCGACTTACATACGGGTCGGAAACGAATCGCGTTTTTCGCTTCCGGTGATAGCCCTCGCTACGTCCGCGAACAATCTCGACGGCGCAAACGGCATTTTTACAAATTCATGGGGAAAAGGCTCCGCCTGGGAGAGGCCGGTCTTCGTACAGTATTTCGACGAAAACGGCACGCTCCACCTTTCGCAGGACGCCGGCATCAGGCTGTTCGGCGGAAGCTCTCGCGGGCTTTCTCAAAGATCGTTCAGACTGACGGCGCGGACAACGGATTATTTCGACACGTCCGTTTACAGCGGTGACACGAAATTCCGTTACAAGCTGTTCGAGGGCAGGCTGAAGGCGGACGGCAGCGAACTAAAATCGTACGACAGCTTCATCCTGCGCAACGGCGGCAACGATTCCCTTCTGACTCCCACGCAGCCTCTTCGCGCCACGTTCATGCGTGACGGACTGGCGGCGGTGATCGCCGGAAAAGCGGCTCCGGAGATACAGAATATGAACTACAAGCCCGTGATAGTTTTCATGAACGGCGAATATTACGGCATACTCAATATGCGCGAGCATCAGAACGATAATATGATCAGAAACGTTTACGATATCGACGACAAGGAGAATATCGCGATCATAACGTCGGAGCTCGACACGTCGCGCGGAACGAGATATGACGGATCCTGGTTCTATTACGACCTGGACGAGGGTCCGGAGGGCGAGCTGGAGAGATATACGGCGCTTCTCGACGGCATTCTGGCCGGCGAGCTTACCTACGCTCAGGCCGCAGAGCGGATCGACATGGACAATTTCATGAAATATTGCGCGGTGAATCTTTTCCTATGCAACACGGACTGGCCGCACAACAATCTGAAGGTGTGGCGCTATACCGGCGTTCCCGGAGAGGGCGTGCGCGACGGCAGATGGCGCTTCATGTTCAAGGATCTCGATCTCGGCCTCGGCCGCTACACCTGCGGCACGGAGGAAGGGTTCCCGACCGAGCTTTACACTCGCGCCGACGCCATGAATTTCAGATTCATGCTTCATAATTATATCGATTACGACGCGTCGGCCGGCGGATGGCCGTCGATATCCGGAGATACTTATCCCGATTCGACCCGCCTTCAGGGGCTTTTCGCCTTCTGCCTGAAAGACGACGGTTTCCGTAAAGATTTTGCCGCTTATTGCGAAAAACTCACCACCGAGATATGGCCCGTTTCCGAGCTCGAAGCTGCGATAAACGCCGCCTTCGACCGCATACAGCCCGAAATGCGTAACTACATGAGCAAACAGTATTTCGGAGGCTGGATGTTCGACATAACGACGGATATGCAGGCGTGGGAGGATGCCGTAAAAGGATCCGATTCTCTTCTTTCGTGGGCGAGAGAACGCTCCGGCGCGGACGGATATTTCATGAAGCAGGTCCGCGAGCTCACCGGGAAATTCTGATCCGTCCGTTCGGAAGACGGCTGAAGACCTTCCGGAAGACCACCTTCTGAAAATCCTCTGAAAACCGGAAAGCTTTTTGCTGATATACGATCAAACCGGCCGCCGCGGCACTCCGCGACGGTCAGTTTTCTTCTATGCCTATAGACTGCCA
>CADBOE010000124.1 GCA_902796205.1 uncultured Ruminococcus sp.
TGAAACCGCCACAGAATTTTCAGCCGCAAACGCGGTTTTTTTCCCAAATGCGGCTGAAACCGCCACAGAATTTTCAGCCGCAAACGCTGTTTTTCCCAAAATGCGGCTGAAACCGTCACAAAATTTTCAGCCGCAAACGCGGTTTTTTCCCAAATGCGGCTGAAACCGCCACAGAATTTTCAGCCGCAAATGCTGTTTTTTTTCCAAATGCGGCTGAAACCGCCGTGAAATGCAACCCGGGTCTGTCCCCCGTTGCATCCTCCCGGGGACAAGGCTGCCGCAACCCGGGTCTGTCCCCCGTTGCACCCCCGTCGCATTGCCGGCATACCGCGATTTCTGAACGGCGCCGCCCGCTGATCGACGCATATTTGGCTCCGTCCGGTCACTGAGGTTTGACAAAATATTCTTTTTAAAGTCTCAGAATTGTCACAATTGAATTATATAATCCGATCGAGCCCGTGAGGAACACGGGCGCAGAAAACCGATACGCACCATCCAGGAAAGAGGGATACAAATGAACGAATCAGACGGTTTCAACGACGTTAACAATTACGGTAATTATAATCATTTCAGCGGTTCGGACAATTTCATAAGACACGAAGAAGTAACGGGAGCGGCTGAATACGTCGCGGCGGAAGCGAGACGTGAACAGACTCCTCCGGCTGCTCCGGACAACAGGTCGCCGAAGAACGGTTCCGCGCAGCAGAAATCTTCGGTAAAAATACATCCCGCGGCACTTGTCGCCATCTGCCTCGTATGCGCCGTCCTCGGCGCGTCGCTCTGCCTCGGCGGATACAAGCTGATACGCGGAGACGACACCAGAGCGATAATTGTTTCCGGAAAAGAAACGGGCTCAGGAACCGCAATGTCGGTCACGGGCCAGACCTCGGACCAGTCCGCCGGAAAAACGGCTGAGCAGACTTCACAAACGTCTTCGCAGGTAACGATAAAAGTTGACGGCGTAACGTCGCCGGCAACGGCTGTCGCGGCAAAGGTACTGCCGTCCGTCGTCGGGATACAGGTAAAAGTCACGTCGACGTCGTGGTACGGCACTTCCGTCTCCGGCGGTCAGGGCTCCGGCGTAATACTTTCCGAAGACGGATACATCATTACCAACTATCACGTAATAAGCTCGGCCGTTACGAGCACAGGCGAACCGAATCCGAACGCGGATCTGACGGTTTATCTGTACGCCGACCCGGAAACGCCTGTCCCCGCCTCGGTCATAGGATACGATCAGAGCTCCGACCTCGCGGTCCTGAAAATAGAAAAAAGCGGCCTGACCGCTATTGAAATCGGCGATTCCGACAGCATCAGCGTCGGCGATACGGCAATAGCCATAGGCAATCCCGGCGGACTCAATTTCATGGGCTCGGTGAGCCAGGGAATAATCAGCGGCCTGAACCGCTCCATTCAGATCGACTCTTCGTATAAATCCATCAAACTGATCCAGACCGACGCCGCCATCAATCCCGGCAATTCCGGAGGCGCTCTGACGGATATCGAAGGAAAGCTGATCGGCATAAACAGCGCGAAGATCGCTCTCGAAAACTATGAAGGAATGGGCTTCGCGATCCCCGTAAAGGACGTTGTCAGCATATGCACGGACATCATCAAAAACGGCAGCACGTCCTCGCCGTACCTCGGGCTCGAGATAAGCAGCGATTATTCGGCTTCTTATCTTGAAAGGCTCGGTTATCCGGGAGGCCTGCTCGTAAGCTCGGTCATCGCCGACAGCCCTGCGGCCAGAGCGGGAATCGAAGAAGAGGACATCATCGTCTCGTTTAACGGAACGGAAACGAAATCGACGGAGGACCTCGTGGCAGCGAAAAACAAATGCAGCCCGGGAGACACCGTAAAGGTAAGGATCTACAGATTGACGAGCTCCAGATTCGGACGCTGGACGGGCTCGTATTACGACGTGGAAGTCACCCTCGGCTGAGCTTAGCCGCGGCGGTAATGGCTGAGAGGATGCCGTCCGCATCCTCCCATTCGACCCATCCGGGGCGTCGGAACCACGTAAGCTGGCGCTTCGCATAATTTCGCGTATTCTTTTTGATCTCGCATATGACGGCGTCAAGTCCGGCTTCTCCGTTAAAATACGGCAGAAACTCCTTGTATCCGATAGCCTGGGAAGCGGTCCTGCCCGGATTCCGCGAAAAAAGAGCTTCCGCCTCACGTTCGAGGCCGCTCTCCATCATGACGTCAACACGCCGGTCGATCCTGTCATACAGGACCGGCCGGTCCGTTTTTATCCCGAACACTCTGTAAGCCGCGAAAACAGGCTTTGAACGCGACGCGGCATTACGCTCGGCGAGAGTAAGACCTGTGAGTCTTTTCATCTCCAGCGCCCTTATAACGCGCTTCACGTTGTTCTCGTGAATGCCTTCCGCCGCGGCCGGATCCTCGGCCCGGAGCATGAGATGCAAGGCGTGCGCGCCGTTTTTCCCGGCATATTCCGTAAGCTCCGCCTGAAGCGCGGGGTCGGCTTCCGTCTGATCGAAAGAGAGGTTGTCAACGAGCGCGCTTATGTATTGTCCCGTTCCGCCTGCGACGACAGGCACCTTCCCTTCCGCGTGTACCCGGGCAATGATTTTTTTCGCGTCCTCTACGTATTGCGCGACGCTGTACTCCTCCGAGGGGTCAAGAAAATCAAGCATATGGTGTGGCACTCCGCGCTTCTCTTCATCCGTCGGCTTCGCGGTGCCTATATCCATAAAACGGTAGATCTGCATCGAATCAGCCGAAATGACCTCCCCGCCGAGCATGAGCGCGGCCTCGACGGCGAGAGCCGTTTTCCCGGACGCGGTAGGTCCGGCGATGCAGATAACCTCCGGGATCCCGGCGTCCTTCGTCATACCGTCGCGGCCCGGCGTCACAGACATCTGCGGAACCTCTTTTCGAGCTCGTGCTGCGTTATTCTGACGACGATCGGTCTCCCGTGGGGGCACGTCGCCGAATTTTCAAGAGCGGCAAGGGAAGCAAGAAGCCCTTTTATCTCATCCGTTGACAACGCGTGATTCGCTTTCACGGCGGCTTTGCACGCCATGGTATCGACGGCCTCGACGCGGAAAACGTCCTTCGCGCTTCCCTTGGCCGACATCGCGGCTCTCACTCCGCTGAGCAGCAGATCCTCCGGATCCGCTTCGGTAAGCGCCGAAGGCAGCGCCCGTATAAGTACGGTATCGGGGCCGAAATCGTCTATTTCAAATCCGATTTTTGAAAATTCACCGATATTGTCGTCAAGCCATATTTTCTCGGCGGGACTCATTCTGACGGTAACCGGAACGAGCATGGGACTCACCGGCATATCCGCGTCAGCGCGGTCGAGGGCGTTCAATATCGATTCATATTTGATCCGCTCGTGGGCGGCGTGCTGATCGATAACGGCCAGTTCGCCGTCAATCTCGATCAATATATACGTTTTCAGATATTGCCCGATTATCCTTCCGCGGGTATATACGTCCGTCTCGTTATACGTTCCTGTCCCGGCGTCCGCCGGCACGCCGGCGGCTGAGTCGGAAGAGACGTTGCCGATCGGGAAAAAGGATGCGGCGGTCGGCTGCTCCGCGCCGGGCGGAACCGTCCCGCGCGCCGTGCCCGGGTCAAACGCGTTCCCGGCCGTTCCGGGTTTATTCGCGTCACTGTCCGCGTCACTGTCCGCGTCGCTGTCCGGGTACGCGTCGGTATATGCGTCCCCGCCGGCGTCCCTGCGGGCTTTCGCGTCGGCCCCGGCGCCGCCGCCCCTGTCAGCATCCGCGCCGGCATACGTATCGTATTTGCCCGCGTCCGCGGCAGGCGCGTTTCCGGCTTCCGCTGCGTACGGGGCAAAATTAATCTCATTTTTATTTTCTGAAAGCGTCAATTGCTCATTTTTACCCCCGAAATCGTATGATTTCCACACGCCGGAGGAGTTTTCCACAGACTTTTCCACATCAGAAACGCCGGGATAAGCATTTATTTGCGGTATTCCGTCCGCCGCCGAAGCACGGCTCTCCGCTCCGGGCAACTCAGTTTGCCCGTGAACGCGGTTTTCCGAAAGGAGGGCGTTTTTTATGCCGTTATATACCGTACTGAACACGCTCCTGTCGGACGCGAATCTGACCTCGGTCTTCGCGGGATGGACGTTAACGTCGATTTTAGACGGCGGCACCGTGACGTCGAGTATGCACATCGGAAACTGATGCTTCATCGCGACCGTCCTGTACGCCTCGTCCACGGCGGAAGAGAGAGCCGCGCTTTTCACGGAGCGGCCGTTAACGAAGAAATACTGCCTCCCGCGCGTGCCGAAAATATTGCTCCTGACACCGGCAAAACCTTTTACCGTATTCTCTCCGTCGGTATATGCAACAGGCAAGAGATCGGACACGGCTTCTTTCCCGAAGATGCTGTACACTGCCGATTCAAGGCCTCCGCCCGGGGTCCTCAATATTTCCTGTCCGTTTGAAATGAGCCTGAACGAAACGTCCGGATTTGAAAGCGCCGCTTTTTCGATGACGTCGGCAACGTATCCGGCCTCGGTGGAATCCTTTTTCAGAAATTTATATCTCGCCGGCACGTTGTAGAACAGATCCTTCACGGTGAGAACCGTCCCCTTCGGGCTTCCGCGCCGCGAACAGTCGAGCAGCTCCCCGCCCCTGATGCGCACGTAAACGCCCTGCTCGTCATTCTCCGTCCTGCTAAGCAATTCGACGTCGGCAACGGACGCGATCGACGCGAGAGCCTCTCCTCTGAATCCGAGCGTGCCCACTTCAGCGAGGTCCGCTCCCGTCTTTATCTTGCTCGTGGCATGCTTGTCAAACGCGATAACGGCGTCGTCGGCATCGAAACCGCAGCCGTTGTCGGTAATGCGAATGTATTTGATGCCGCCCGACCTGATCTCGACGGTGACGGACGTCGCTCCGGCGTCAATTGAATTTTCTACAGTCTCCTTTACGACGGACGCCGGTCTTTCTATAACTTCGCCGGCTGCGATCTGGGACGCGGTAAGTTCGTCGAGTACTATGATTTTTCCCAATGTTAACGCCTCCCGTTAAATGACGCGGGCAATCCTACCTGCCGCGCTTTTTCCTGATAATTATCACCGCAGCGACTGTGGCGGCAGCCGCTATCGCGAGCCCGGCCGCGACCGTTCCGGCGATAACGCTTCCCCTGTTCTTTCCGGCTCCGTTTCCGGCCGGCGGCTCCGACGGAGCTCCCGGTGTCGGCACTTCGGTATCGTCGATTTCCGACATCGGATTTTCAACTGTTTCAATATCGTATTTTACAGTTTCACCCGTTCCTGCGCCGTTCTCCGGAAGCTCCTTCCCGACCTCCGAAAGCATTGCCTTCATCGCGCGGTCGAGCTGCGACTGAGTGGCGTCGGGATCGGCCAGAAGCCGTCCGGCCTCTTTGTAACCGGCGCTCTCGGGATCTCCTCCCGAGGAAATGAACAGCGCCATCAGCTCCTCCGCCTCGCCGGAGTCTTTTACCGGACTTCCGTAAACGGCGATATCGCCGAGCTGGAGCATATAGCCGTCGGCGGACGTGTTTCTGAGCTTCGTCGCCTTGAACATCAAGTATCTGCCGGCGGGCTTTCCGGACGGCTCCGCGACGTATTTTCCGTCCGGCTCGCTGCTATTCGTTTCGGAGGCGACGGCAGTCCATTCGATCTGGTCGCGCGAGACCAGGATCTCGAACGCCCGCGGCCAGCAGCCGAGCGGCGTCACTTCAATGCGAGAAACGGCAAAAACGTCGCCGAGGTCGATAACGGCAAATTCGGTGCAATCCCCGGAATCCATGTGGATCTTCACGTTGGAAGTCCATCCCTTCGCCGGATCGCCGTCGACAAGGAATTCGGGCCACCATCCCCATACCCGGTAGCTCGTATCTGTCGGATATGACGAGACGGTAACTTTTCTGCCGCGCGCAATATTTTTCCCGGCGCTGTATTTCACGACGTCCTTCCCCCTCGGAGACGCCTCGCTTTCAACAATGGTCTCTGGGCCCGGGAGCGTCCCGTCGTCGTTGTAGATTTCTATCTCGCAAAGCTCGGCGGCGCCGTCCTTCATACCGCTGATAACGATCCTTACGTATCTTGCGCTGATCACAGAGGTCTTTACGGACGGGACGGCCGTCCCTTTTACAGCAAAATCTTTTGCATACGCAAGCTTGTACCATTGCTCGCCGTCTCTGGAAACGGATATCGTAAATTCGGAGGGGAAAGCAGTCCCGTAGCTGAATCTGTTTCCGGCCGGATACAGGTCGATCCGGTTGAATTCGACTTCCCTGCCGAAATCCGCGACGATAACGCCGGTCCCCGTTCCTTCAGCCGTTCTCCAGCCGTTGACGTCGCCCGTCGAAAAACGTTCTCCGTCGTTGAGCGCGCTCATATACCAGCCGCCGCTACCGATGGAGGAATCGCACGATATTTCGGCGCGCAGAGCGAGATTCTCGCCCGCGGCGGGCTTCCATTCGCGGCGCTCCGAAAAATCGAAGCCTTCAGGCAGCACGAATATGCGGGCGGCGCCGGCCTCGAGCTCGACCGAAACGGAATTGTCCCCGCCGTCCATCTCCTGAGAATAGATTTTGCCGTCCTTTTCGGAAAGATATTCGAGAGATCTGATCCCGCTTTCGAATATAAGAGTGAAGGATTTTTTCTTCGTGAAATTGTTGTTCACGACCATCAGATAGTTGCGGCCGTTTTCGCGGTTGCGGAGATAAGCCGCCGTGACGTCAGCCTTCCCCTTCGTGTGTACGAAAAAGTCGTCGGGGATCAGTTCCATCGCTCCGTATTTGTTGCTGCCCTGGTAGACCTCGAGGCTGTCGCATTTAGCGAGCACGGGGCCGACGTTCTTCACTTCTCCGTTAAGGCGGCAGATGAATTCGTATTTGGGATTCGGGACGCCCTCGTAGCTGATGATGCCGTCATCGAACGGTTCGCTCCTGTTATACGGGGTGAACCACGTGAAATATGAAAGCTGCTTTACGCCGAATGCGAGAGCCATATTGATCTCGTAACGCGTCTCGGCCTCGTTCGGCGACCTGAAGGCGACGCTCTGCTCCACGGACTGGATGTACGTTCCCGTCTTCACGCCGTTTTTGAGACCGATCTCGCGCACGGCGTTCAGGTTCAGCAGGAAGCCCGTTCTGTTCATTGAATTCTTCTCAAGTCCGAAAGGATAGAGGTCGTACATGAGATAATCCTGCTTATAGCCCGTTCCGGCGCAGAGCTTCAGCCAGTCGTTCATCTGCGCTTTATACGTTTCTATCGAGCTGTAAGCCCCGTACGGCAGGAAATTGAGGTGCATGTACGAGGCGGGGTCGGCTTCCTTCAGCGCCCTGTAGGCATTCAGAAACACGTTCGGGTTCAACGGCTCGTCGAGCATGTAGTAGCCGTTCGCGCCGGGAATGTTTCTGTATTCGTTCACTATCTTTTTTATGGCGTCCGGTTTGAGATTGAGAAGATTGGCTCCGAGCCGGTCGTCGGCCACCGTCATGTGTATGCCGTATTTGTAGCACAGGTCGAGCATTTTGAGCTGGATGCTTTTCGCCCCGAGGTTGTCGCCCGAGCTCATCACCCAGGTGATCCCGGCGTCCGCCATATATTTGTATTGCTCGTCCGTGATATATTTCCGCGTCGGAGGCCAGAAGATCGAAATCATTATGTCGTCGTCGAAGCTGTATTCCTTTTCGACAACGTAGATCCTGCATTTGTATTCGTTGCCGCCGCAGGACGCGGTCACGTCGGCGATGCCCTTCGAGACGCCTTTAACGTTTCCTTCCCCGTCCACTTCAACTATGCCGCTGTCCGACGAGGTCCAGCCGACGGTTCCGGAGGCGTTTTTCAATTCGAGCCTGTCAGTTTCGCCGATGACAAGCTCAAGCGCGAAACGGTCAAATTCGGGCGTTTTCGCGGAGGCTTCGGCTCTGTTTCCGGCTATGAGTGCAACGAGCGAGGCGGCGATCGCCACGGCGAACAAGATGCACGTCATCATAAGGATCATCCTTCCGTTCTTACAGTGTCTGTACATAACTACTCCTTTTTTCTGTCGCCGTGAACGGCGTTGTCTCAGCTGATCGCGGCGCCGGTCGGAATATCTCCGTCTACTGTAAGAAGAGACAGCTTTTTCCCTTTTGAGGCCGCAAGTATCATTCCCTGCGATTCGATTCCCATGAGGACCGCCGGTTTAAGATTCGTTATAAGAATGACCTTCTTTCCGGTCATTTCTTCCGGCGAATAATATTTCGCTATTCCGGATACTACCTGCCGCTCCTCGCTTCCGGTTGAAAGAATGAGCTTAAGCAGGCGATCCGACCCTTCGACCTTTTCCGCGCTTTTCACTTCAGCGACTTTCATCCTGACGCGCGAAAAATCTTCTATCGCGATCAGATTGGCCCCGTCGTTTTTGTCGTCCGCCTGAGCCTGCTCCTGTCCGCCGGCAGCCGGCGACGTCTGTCCGGCCGCTTTTGCCGCCTGTTCACGTATCCTGTCAAGTTCCTCGAGTTCCTTTTCGGTATCGATCCTCGGGAACAGGACCTCGCCCTTTTCGACCTTCGTTCCGTCCGGATAGACGCCCCACGACGCCGCGGTCTCCCAGAGCGTGAGTTCGGGTCTGCCGGCTATGCCGAGCTGCCTCCTGATCTTCGCCGGCGTATCTGGCATGAAGGGCTCGATGAGTATCGAGATGATCCTGATTCCCTCGAGAAGCACGTACATGACTCCCGCGAGCCTCGCTCCGGCTTCCGGATCCGTGCCGGCGGTCTTCGCCAGTATCCACGGCGCCGTTTCGTCAATATATTTGTTCAGCCTCGACACGCCGCGCCAGATCTCGGCAAGCGCGGACGGGAACTGGAGCGCATCCATCTGCGTCTGTACGTTGCCGTAAATATCGGCGAAAAGGTCCCGGATCGTGCCGTCGACGTCTTCGAAGCGTTTTCCGGCCGGCTGCACGCCGTCAAAATATTTCAGCTGCATTGACACGGTGCGGGAAACGAGGTTGCCGAGATCGTTGGCAAGATCCGCGTTGATCCTTCCGATAAGCGCCTCGTTGGTGAAAATGCCGTCTGCGCCGAAAGGTACCTCGCGGAGAAGAAAATATCTTATGGCGTCGCTTCCGTATTTCGCGCAGAGAATCCGCGGGTCGACGACGTTGCCCTTCGATTTTGACATCTTTCCGCCGTCGATCAGCAGCCAGCCGTGACCGTATACCTGTTCGGGCAGCGGCAGATCGAGCGCCATCAGCAGCGCCGGCCAGATGATCGTGTGGAAGCGGACGATCTCCTTGCCCACCAGATGTACCTGCGCCGGCCAGTATTTTCTGAATTTGCTGTCGTCCTCTCCGCCGTATCCGAGCGCGGTGATGTAGTTTGACAGCGCGTCGACCCAGACGTAAACGACGTGTTTTTCGTCAAACGTGACGGGAATTCCCCAGTCGAACGACGTTCTTGAAACGCAAAGGTCTTCGAGACCGGGCCTGAGGAAGTTGTTGAGCATCTCGTTTTTGCGCGATACGGGCTGAATGAAGTCCGGGTGGCTCTCTATGTAGTCAATTAGTCTCTGCTGATATTTTGAGAGTCTGAAGAAATAGCTCTCCTCCCGCGTGCGCTCAACAGGCCTGCCGCAGTCCGGGCATTTCCCGTCGGCGAGCTGCGTCTCGGTCCAGAACGATTCGCACGGCGTGCAGTACCAGCCTTCGTATTCGCTTTTGTAAATGTCGCCCTGATCGTACAGGCGCTTGAATATTTTCTGTACGGCTTTTACGTGAAAATCGTCCGTGGTGCGTATGAACTGGTCGTTCGTAACGTTCATGAGCTTCCACAGCTCTTTTGTGTCGGCAACGATCCTGTCAACGTATTCCTTCGGCGTCACGCCTTTTTCGGCCGCTTTGCGCTGTATTTTCTGGCCGTGTTCGTCAGTGCCGGTGAGGAACATGACGTCGTACCCTTTAAGCCTTCTGTATCTCGCTTCCGCATCCGCGGCAACCGTCGTATATGAATGCCCGATATGCATGTTTCCGCTCGGGTAATAAATCGGTGTAGTGATGTAATAAGTTTTTCTCTCTTCTGCCATGTCAGATTACCTCCCCGCCGGCAACGTCAATTATCGGCCGCCGTTGTACGGATTCTATCATTTATCGAGCTTTTTTTCAATGGGCGGGCGGCGGCGGAATCGAGCGGCGGCAACGGGGGACAGACCCGTGTTTCAAGGGAGCGGCAACCGGGGACAGACCAGTGTTTCAAGGGAGCGGCAACCGGGGACAGACCTGGGTTTCAGGGTGGCGGCAACCGGGGACAGACCAGTGTTTCAAGGGAGCGGCAACCGGAGACAGACCTGGGTTTCAAGAGAGCGGCAACCGGGGACAGACTTAGGTTTTGGGGTGGCGGCAACGGGGGACAGACCCGTGTTTCGGCTTGGATTCCGGAGATGAAATGCCGATCTTCAAGGCGCCGCGAGGACAATTGATCACGCACTTTCCACATCGGATACATTCGGGATCCGCCGGAGAAGAAACCGGATCGACGCACATGTCGCAGACGCGAGAACATTGGCCGCAGCCGATACATTTTCCGGAATCAACGTTCATACGGATGAGGGATATCTTATTGAAGGGAGCGTACAGTGCGCCGAGCGGGCAAAGATATTTGCAAAACGGTCTGGCGATCAGGATTGAAAGCAGGACGACGGACGTCAGTATTGCCGCCTTGAACATAAACTGACCGCCGAATAGTTTTCCGATCGACGAATCGGCAACGCCGAGCAAAATACCGGAAAGGGTCCCGGACGGGCAGAGATATTTGCAGAATACCGGTATCAATTTAAAAAATACAGGCAGTACTATTACCGTCAGAATCAGCACCGCGTATTTTACCTTTCTGAGAAGCCGGTCTCCTTTAAACGACTTTATCTTTTTTACAAACGGGATCTTGTAAAGCAGGTCCTGCAAAAGGCCGAACGGGCAAAGAAAGCCGCAGACCGTACGGCCAAGCAGGACGCCGAAAAAAATCAGAAGTCCGAGCACGTAGTATGGAAACTTGAACGTCCTGCTTCCGAGAAACGTCTGTAACGATCCGATCGGGCAGGCGCCGATCGCGCCGGGACACGAATAGCAATTAAGCCCGGGAACGCAGATTCCTTTTGACGCTCCGTCAAAGGGTTTTCCTGTGAAAAAGCCTTTCAGATTAGCGTTCTGCAAAACAGCCGCTATTCCCTGAAAGGCCAGTCTGTATCTGAAAAAAAACATGCGCTGGTAAGACGGGCGCTTTTTGAAGACTGATTCGACGTTATCCGACTCTGCTTCGACGTTTTCCGACCCGGCTTCGACGTTTTTCGACCCGGCTTCGACGTTTTTCGACCCGGAGCGGTCACTTTCCAATGTAATTCTGCCGCGTCTACCCAATTCCGATACACTCCAGACAGATCCGCGAAGCCTTTTCAAAAACAGAAACGAATTGGCCGCTGAAAATGCCGGCGGCGACCAATATCGTTGCAAGCGTCAATGCAGCGGCAATTACTGCGATTCTTTTTTTCATTTCAGAAACAATTTAACGATTGCTTCCCATCCGGAATAGTTTTTCAAGCCGACTACAGGATCCGGAGAAAGAAGATTTCCGTTGGCATCAATAAAATACGTCGTCGGCACGGCGTAAGGCGAGTATTTTTCAAGCCCGCCACCGCACCGCACGATCGGATATGTGATTTCCGCCGAATCAATGATATCCCTGACGTCGGCATCAGAACCGCGCGTCGAAAAAACGCCGATAATGACCAGCCCGTCTTTCGAATAATCCTTGTACAGCCTTGCGAGATCGGGCATTTCCCTGATGCACGGACCGCACCACGGTTCCCAGTAATTGACCATAACGATTTTCGCGTCCGAAAAATCAGACAGGCTGACCTCGTTTCCATCGACGTCCTCCGATACGAACCAGAACGGCCCGCGGCCCTCCTGGCCGCCGCCGTCTGCCGGGGAAGACGCGGAAGGATCCGCCGTCCCGGAAGAATTGTCAGCCTGAATCTGATCAATAAGGCCTTCAAATTCCTCGTTCCACCCTGCAAGCCAGCCGTTAAGTTTTCCGCAGCCGGAAAAACAAATCAGGCAACAAGCGGACAGAACGGCAGCCGCGACGGGAATCAGTATCATTTTCCGCAAATTCCCCGAATATTTCATATCTGAAATCTCATCTGAAACCTCATCCGAATCGTTCCGGCCTGCGGCCGTAACTGCAAAGCGGATTCTTCAACGTTGTCACGAGGCGCCGCCGCCGATGAGAGCGCCGAACGACTCCTCAAGAATTTTGACAAGACTATCGACAAATTCATCAAGCGTGATCGATTTTTCTTCCTTAACTCCGTCGGTGGAAGCCTTCTCGGTAGAAATCGTAAGACTGCCGCTTTCGTCGGTAATGGTGATTTTTACTACTCCGTCAATTTCAGAGAAAACGACGGTCCCCGCCCTTTCCTTGATGTCGGCGTCGTCAACCGTTAAATTCTTGAATGAATCGATAATAGAATTTTTCAATTCGCCGATATCGTTCAGATTCATGTTCTTTTCGATCTCCGCGCCGAAATCCATGCCGGTGGCCTCTGACATCGTTTTAATAATCTCCGAATCTTTCAGCTCGTCTTTAAGCTTCGTGAGCATGTAATTCACGAGTCCTACCGTTCCGTCGGCAACTTTACCGGCATTGTCCTCTACGTATTTTTTAAGCTTTTCAAACGCGGCTTTGGAGTCTTCCACGGAAAACTTGTATTCGTAAGTATAAGTTTTCGTTTCTTCGTCATACTTTCCGGCTTCCATTTTTTCTTCGTAGCTTTCAAGAATCAACGAATACAAGCCGTTCATAAACTCGGTAAGAGCGGCAAATCCATCGCTTTTGACGAACGCATCGGGAAGTTCAAGAAACTCGCTGCCGTTCAGATCAATGAGCGGATTCCCGTTTTGCGGGTTATCAATCGCGCCTGCGGGAACAAAAACTTTGTCGCCGATCCTGATGAAATCATACTCGGCAATATCTTTTACGCTTTCAGAAACGAGCTTGACCTCCGAGAGAGCTTTTTTCTCAGCCTCTTCGCCGGCCTTTGCCAGGCTTGAAAATTTATCGTTAACAATGGTTTTGGCTTTGCTCATAACTTCTGACTTGCCCGGAACTTTAAGAGCCTTGCTGCATCCGGTGAAAGCAACCGACATCATCATAACGACGGCAACGGCGACAGCAATGATTTTAAAACTGTTCTTTTTCATGGTCTTTTCCTCCTTTGCAGGAACCGATCCTCACCCGTCCGGCCGATTCCGTAAATAAATCTGACAATAAAACTTGTTTTCAACGGTCCGGAACGTCCTGCGCCCGTAATGATACCACTTAGGCTTCGCAAAATCAAGTGAAAGTGTTCGCGGAAAGTGTTCGCGTGAAAGTGTTCGAAGCTCACCCGTTTGGTCGCCCGTTTGGTTTCCAGAGAGAACGCAAAACAAGCGCGCAAAAGCCGAAACGAATCATGTCGATAAACGTCGATTTTTGTCGAAAACAATACGTAACCTCTCTTCTGCCGCATGAACCCTCAACGGGCGGGCAACGGGGGACAGACCCCGGTTTCAGCACAGTTCTCAATCAGGGTAACGTACCGGCCTTCACCCCGGGAAGCACGCAGCGCCAACGCTTTTTACGAATTATTTCCCGTTATTTCCCGAAACCTGCAGAACCTGCAACCGGGGACAGACCCGCATTGCAACGGGGGACAGACCCGCATTTCAAGCATTTCAAGCCTGCGTTTCGCACCTTGCAAAGGAGGCGCCCCGGTGGTATTATTCACCCGTTGACCTCCCCGCCGGCCGGACAGGCAAAAGCGACGGTTGGCGGCGATGCAGCAATAACGAAGAACGGAAGACCGGCATTATGAAATTGACATTCCTCGGCACCGGGGCGGCTGACTGGGACATAAACGCGTTTGCACCGGGCGTCGAATTCAGAAGATTCTCCTCGGCGCTCGTTAACGACGACCTGCTCATCGACCCGGGCCCGCATATTTTTCACTTTGCGCAATACAACGGCACTCCGGAAATGTTCCGGAACGTCAGAAATATCATCGTCACCCACACCCATTCCGACCATTTCTGCATTGACACGGTCGAAAAGCTCTGCGTCGGCACGGACGTGACGCTCTGGGGCGATCCGGCCTGTCTCCGGAAGCTGCTGAAGCATTCCGGACCTGAAAAAACCGGAAAAATGCATATAAAGGAATTCGGAAGCCCGTCGGGCGACCCGTACTCGATCGGCGGATACGAGATCTGGCCGCTTCGAAGCAATCACGAAACCGAAGATCTCGAGGAGATTACGCGACTCTATCTTATCGGGCAGACTCCGGAGCACGCGGGCGGCGGCGAAAACAGCAAAAACGGCGAAAGCGGCAACAACAGCGAAAGCAGCAACAGCGGCGAAAACGGAGAAACACGCAAAAACGGCGAAGCGCTCCTTCTTTATTACGGCTGCGACAGCTCATGGATCCCCACCGCCTCGTGGAACGTCATCAAAAACAAGCCGGTCAACGCGATGGTTCTGGAACTCACGTGCGGAACGGCCGCGCCGAACGACTGGCGGATTTTCGAGCACAACACGCTCGAAATGCTCGAATTGATGCTCAAAACGTTCCGGAAATACAACTACTTCGCTCCGGACGTGAGATATTACGTATCTCACATGGCGCGCACGCTTCACGCGGGCCATTCCGAGCTGAAGAAAGAGCTTGAGCCGCTTGGCGTGACCCCCGCCTACGACGGACTAACCGTCACGATCTGACCAGGGAGAGACGAGGACAATGAAAGAAAAAACCGGAATCATAAACATGCATACGCACATTTTCCCCGCGAAGATCGAGGAAAAGGCCGTCGACACCATCGGAAAATTTTACGATATACCGATGCAGAACAAGGGCACCTCTGAATACCTCATAGAAGACGGTGCGACGATCGGAGTCGAAAAATTCCTCGTGTGTTCCACGGCGACAACGGCGCATCAGGTCGAGTCGATCGACAATTTCGTTGCCCGCGAATGCGCCGCGCACCCGGAATTCATCGGATTCGGCTCCATCCACCCGGATTACGAAAATATCGCGGGAGAGATCGACCGGATGATCGGACTCGGGCTGAAAGGCATCAAGCTTCACCCGGACTTCCAGAAATTCAACATTGACGACGAAAGCGCGTTCCCGATATACGAAGCGGCCGAGGGAAGGCTTCCGGTTCTTTTCCACACCGGCGACGACCGGTATGATTTTTCGGATCCAAGGCGACTTCGCAAGATCATGGACCGCTTTCCGAAGCTGATCGCGATCGCGGCGCACCTCGGCGGCTACCGGGACTGGGACGCTGCGAAGGTCAATTACGGCGACCCGAGAATATATATCGACACGTCAAGCTCGCTCATGTTCGTCGACCCCGACGAGGCTGTCGGCATCATCCGCGCGCACGGCGTTGGCAACGTGTTTTTCGGCACCGACTCCCCAATGTGGAACCACCGCGGCGAATTCGAAAGGTTCACGTCCCTTCCGCTCACCGGCGAAGAAAGAAAGGCGATACTGAGAGACAACGCGCTCGCGTTTTTGAAAAATCACACGCCGGCTTGACGACGCGTCCCTGCTGCCGCGGTCACATCAAGCGATCCCCGATCCCGACCGGCAGAGACAGCCGACAGCTGCCAACCGACCGCCGGCAACTGATCGCTGAAAACTGACCGCCGACAACCGACAGTTGACGACCGACCGCCGGCAACTGATCGCTGAAAATTGACCGCCGCCCGCGTCCGCAAAAACGCCGGTTCAGCCGACTTCGCCAATTCAGCCAACTTCGCCAATTCGGCCAATTCAGCCGGTTCAGCCGACTTCGCCGGTTTATTCGAAAAAGTCTTTTTTCCGCCTGAGCGAAACGCTCAGAAGAAGTCCGATACAGACGTAATTGGTAATCATCGCGCTGCCGCCCTTGCTGACGAACGGAAGCGGAAGGCCCGTGATCGGCATTATCCCCATATTCATCCCGATATTCTCAAAAAGATTGAACAGAAACATGGCGAGAATGCCCGCGGCGACGCATTTGCCGAACATATCCCTCGCTCTCGCGGATATATATACCATCCGCATAAGCAAAAGGCCGAAAAGAACAATCAGCAGCAGCGAAACGATAAATCCGCCCTCTTCTCCGATCACCGCGAAAATTGAATCGGACATTTTAACGAGAATCTTTTTGCCGGAATTCATCGCGCCCTGCCCAATCCCCTGTCCGGTGAGTCCGCCGGAACCGATGGCGGTCTCCGAACGTATCAGCTGAAGCGAATAATCCGGATATTTTTCAGGATCGAGAAACGCGAACAGCCGCGCGCGCCTCGTTCCGTTGAGAAAGAATTTCCACATGAACGGCACCGCGGCGCCTCCGGCGGCAACGACCGAAAGTATATACCACCACTTCGCTCTTCCCACAAAAAGGACCATCAGAAACGCAAAAACGAGCACCATCGCCTGCCCCATATCCTTCTGAAGGATAATGAGGCCGAGCGGCAGCACGAACGCTCCGGTGACGATCAGCACGCGTCTGAGGCCGAAGCCCTCTTCCTGCGCCTTCTCGAGCTGTATCGCGACCGCCAGGACCATTGCGAGCTTCATAAGCTCGGACGGCTGGTACGTAAAGCTGCCTATGCCTATCCACGCGCGGCTGCCGTAGTCCTCGATCCCGAGGGGCGTGAAGACGCTCAGCATCAGCAGCACGTTCAGGGCGTAGAACGGCCATATGATTTTTTTAAGAAGATTGTAATCGAAAAAAGCCAGAATCAGCGCGAAAATCACGCCAACAACAAGTCCGGCGATCTGCGAACGCATTGCCGACGACCCCCCGTCGGCGTACATGTTTCCCATCGCGCTTCCGAGAAAAATCAGGCCGATCACCGTTATTGCCAGCACGATAAGCATAAGGAAATAATCAAATTCGCTGAGATAATCCGTCGCTTTATTTATCGATATCTGGCGGAAAAGCCGGTGCTCGTCGCGTTTTATTATATTGCGGTCGCTTTTCCCCGTTCTAAACATTTTTCGATGTTTCCGTTAATTTTCCGCTGAAGTATTCGACTGAACGTCAGCGTCCTGCGCGGCTTCATTTATCGCGTCACCGGCGATTTCCGCCGCGGACTTTTCAGCTCCGTTCACCGCGTCACCGGCGTTTCCGCCGCTGACTTTTCAGCTTCGTTCACCGCGTCACCGGCGTTTCCGGCGATTCCCGCTGCTGCATCCTCAGCAACGCCCGCTGTCTCGGCGGCGTTTCCGGCAACCTCAGCTGCCGCATTATCGGCAACGCCGGTCTCTTCAGCCTCTTTAAGTCTTTCAAGCGTGCCGGCGAACCCGCTCGACTCGCCGTTTCCGTCGTCGGCAGCGCCCTCGTAGACCGCTTTGCGCCAGCGGACTTTCAGATCGATGAAAAGCGCGATTCCGACCACGACAAGGATCCCGGAAAGGAGCTGCGAGACGCGGATCCCCGTATTTCCTATATACAGGCTGTCCGTTCTCAGCCCCTCGACGAGCATACGCTCGGTCCCGTAAAGGACCATATAGATCGCGAGCAGTTCGCCGCTGTTTTTATAGAACCTGCTCCGCCTGTAGAGCATGATCACCGCAAATACAATAAGGCACCACATCGACTCGTAGAAAAACGTGGGATGTACGAGCGTTCCGGCCTTCCAGCCGGCCTTCGCCACGTCGGCCTGGATCCTGCTTCCGGTCATGCCCCACGGAAGAGTCGTCGGCCCTCCATAAGCCTCCTGATTGAAGAAATTGCCCCAGCGCCCGATTGCCTGCCCGAGCGCAACGTAGCCCATGAAAAAGTCAACCACCCTCAGGAATTTCTGCTTTTTCACCCTCGACACGACAAAGACGGCGATTACCGCGGCAATAATTCCTCCGTAGATCGCCAGCCCGCCTTCCCAGAAAGCAAAAACCTTCCAGAAATTGTCCCTGTATTGCGAAAAATTGAAAGCAACGTAATACACGCGCAGCCCGATTATCGCCGCCGGAAGTGCGAAAATAAGATAATCCAGAAGATCGTTCTGCTCGATCCCGTATTTTTTGCACGATCTCATCCCGAGGATGATGCACAGCAGCACGGCGCCGCTGATCAGCAGGCCGTACCAGCGTATTTCAAAGCTTCCGATGGTAAACGCCACGTCGCTGACGTTGAGCTTCAAGCCGTGATTCCTGAAGAGGTTCGGAAATTCAACGTAGCTTTCAGCCAGCAACGATATTGCTCCCGATAAAAATCCCATAGTAATTCCTCCCTGCCCGCTTCACACAGGCATTGCGGCTCTGGCGGCGGCATCTTCCCCGATCTGGCGGGACAGACCGGAAGGATCGCTGAAAACGATCTCGTCTCTCATTTTCCTTATAAATCCGACGCGGAGCTCTTTTCCGTAAACATCCCCTGCGAATCCGAGCAGATGCGTCTCGACGCTGACAGATCCGTCCGTATCATGAAAGGTCGGATTGTTCCCCACGTTCGTGATCCCGCGGTACACCGCGTCTTCCCCGCTTATACGGCACACGGTCGCGTAAACGCCGCGCGGGGGCAGCGCGCAGGCGGAGCACGGCCGAAGGTTTGCGGTCGGAAAGCCGAGCTTTCGCCCAACGCGTCTTCCTTCGGCAACGGTACCTTCCAGCATATAATCAGCTTTCGCGAGCCTCGAATAAGTCCCGAAATCGCCCTCGCCGACGCATTTACGGAGCAGCGAGCTCGATACCGTCTGTTCCGCGCCTCCGGCGTCCATCCTGCACGGCGGCATGATATACGTGGCGAAGCCGTATTTTCGTCCGAGTTTTTCGAGCGTTTCGGCGCCGCCTTTTCCACCCCGTCCGAACGAATAATTTTCACCGGCCGCGGCCAGTTTTACGTTCAGCCTTCCGACAAGAATATTTTTTACGAAATCCTCCGGTTCCGTTTCGCAGACCGCGCGGTCAAACCAGTCGAAGCAGAGCTTACGCGCTCCCGCGGCGGAAATGTATTCCGCCTTCGTCCTGTTCGTCGTAAGGAGCTTAGGCGCTCTGTCCGGAGAGATCACCCGCGCGGGGTGGTTTATGAAAGTATAGACGCAGGGAACGAGTCCGTCCGCGTTCGCCCTCTCCGCCGTCCCGGCGATCAGCTTTCTGTGTCCGGCGTGCACTCCGTCGAAGCAGCCGAGCGCCACGGCGGTATGCACGTTTTCGGGTGACGAATATTGTCCCGGGCCGTATAAAATGTCCATCAGAACGGACGCCACTCCTTGTACGCCGCCACCGCGTCGTCGTAGGAGATATTGCGGGCTTCGTCGTAAAATTCACTGAAGTTTATGCTCGGGAACCTGGGCGTGCCGGTCCCATCGTACGTGCTGAAAATGCTCTGGAATTTGACGAACGCAGTTCCGTCAAGATTCGCGCGGTCCTGAAGGATCACGTTTCCGAGATCGGCTCTCGTGTTCGCGTACCAGTTCGCTCCGACGCTGCAGAAATATTCGAAGCCGAAGTCGTTCAGGACCTGCTGGGCGGGAGGACACGTCTTGCCGTCGGAGGAACGCTTCCAGCTGCCGTAGGGATAGACGTATATCTTCGTCTCGCCTATGAGCGGTATGACCTCGCTGTTGAATTTGCTGGCGCAGTCGTACATATTGTCTCTCGAGTATCTTTCCATGGCGCCGTGCTTGTACGAGTGGCTAGCGAAATACCATCCGGTGGCCTTCAGCGCGGCGATTACCGGCTTCACGGCCTCGATCTCGCGCTGTCTGTCGGCTTCGGTACGTCCGTCGCCGTCGGCGACGCGCTGAGTCCTGTAGCCGAGGATGCCGTCAAATCCGGTAAGGCAGATCATTCCCTTCGCACCTTCGAACGAAAAATCGGGATGCTCCTCGACGAAGCTGTCGATGATCGGTACGAATTCCTCGTCAAATCCCTGGACAACGGTCCCGTCCTTGTGCTTCGTGTACGTACCGACTTTTCCGTCGATCAGTATGAGCTTGTCTATCATGCCTCTGCCCATTTTGTTGCTGTAATAGCAGGTGTCGTCGAACGAGAACACGAGCGGCTTCTTCCCTTCGGGGAATTTGAACGTCTTTTTGAGTCTCGGCACGCCGCTGCCGTCTTTTTCGTAAACGTAATTTATATTTACGAGCATATATCCGTCCTTATACAGGGCGTCGAGTATTTTTTTGAATTCCTTAACGGTTATGCAGTCAACGAAATAAGTCGACTGTACTTTTTCAACGTTGGTGGCGTTGTTCAGCGCTTCCGTCGCGAAGGCGAGCTCGGGAAACGCGATGAGCGAGTGTGTGAAAACGTGCTCCACTTTTCCGCTGTAGTCAACGAGCTTGAGCTCCGCAGGCGCCGTCGGTACCGCAGTGGGAACTTCCGTGGGAGGTATCGGCGTAACGTTGTCCGCCGTCTGCGACGACTCGGTGGAACCGGGCGCGTCGGTAGCTCCCGCGTCTGACGAAGGCGTATTGTCCGTAATGATCCTTCCGGGATCAGGCGTGTTGTTGCTCCTGCTCATAAACGCGATGACAGCGATCAGCGCCACTATTACAGCAAGCATAACCACGATCATTATTTTCAGTCCGTTACCGTTCTTTGCGATTCTTTGATCTGCCATTTAATATTCCTCCCATCGGCATTCTGACGCTCCCGGAGGTCCTCCGGCTTCCGCTCTCAAAAGAGGCGTGCCGGCCCCGCGCGGGAGATCCGACGTCATTCTTCTTCCGTTACTGTCAGCGAGGCGGTGAGCCTCGTTCTGTTTCCTCCTCTGTCTTCAAGCAGAATATCTATTACCTGCACTCCGACCTTCCCGAAGTCCGGCTCGGTAAGCAGAGATACGGCAACGTCTGTTTCGTCCGATACCGATTGTATGAAATCCGTAACGGTAAGCGCCGTTCCTTTTTTCACCACTCTGTCGCGGGCAACTCCGACCGGAGGCACCGTGTCCCTGACTTCAATGGCCGTTTCGTATCTGGTTTCCTCTCCGCCGGCCTGCCTGTATATTAGATAAACTCTGTACGTTCCGGGTATTCTGAAATTTATCTGCGTTATATCGGTCTCGTAATAGATCTGTGCTCCGGCGGCAATTTCCTTTTTCCCCGTCTCGGTAAGGAGCTGTTCGGCGGCCGGCCCGCTGCTGCCCGCTTCGAAAACGACCGAGCTCATAACGGGAACAACGTTCTTTTCTCTCCGTCCGAATATCGCTTTGGCAAGCTTTACTATCCCGAATATCACAAGCGCCAGAATCGCGAGGGCAATAACGATCGCCGCCGCCCGCCTGATCATGTATTTTCTTTTCAGCTTTTTCCGCTTTTCGGCAGCCGCTCTCGCCGCCGCTTTTTTCTGCAGCACGGCCGCGGCTCCGGAACGTTCCTCAACCGGTCCGGCGTAGGTTCTCGCGGAGGCGCTTTCATTCTCAAGCACCGCTCTGTGACTGTTTCTTCTGTAATTATATTCGTTGCCGTCCGCCATAATCAGTCTCTTTTGTCAATGTAGTCAATTCATTAAAGTTAATTAAATTTTAAGCCGTGCCGGGAAGCCTCCGGCACACATCGTTATTGTATTATATTTCCTTTTCAAAATCAATAGGCAGCTTGCGCCCGGATGCTGCCTGAACGCGCCCGAACGGGTCCCGTCACGGAGCCGGCAACCCGGGTCTGTCCCCCGTTGCACCCTTCCGGGGACAGGGTCGAAACCGGGGTCTGTCCCTCGTTGCACCCTGCCTTGGGGACAGATCGAAAAACCGCGAAACCCGGGTCTGTCCCCCGTTGCATCTTTGACCTCAGCCTGATTTCGGGGCAGCCGCAACGTACCGGAAAATAACGGAAAATTTAATCCAGACAGCGGAAAATATCCGGAAATAAACAAGCAGAGGCCTTACGGGAAAACGATTTCCGCAATTGTCAGCATCGGTATATTAAAATGTGAAACCCGGGTCTGTCCCCCGTTGCACCACAGTTGCAAATTCCGCCGGCCGACGCCTGAATCCTTGACCGAAACAGCAAAACGGAGTACAGTAAGGAACGGTTTCCGCACACAAAACAGATTTTTCAAAACGGAAGGAGATATGCGTGATGAAGATCGCGGTACAAACGGGCGGCCCGGAAGAAAGATTAGGAACGGACACGACCTACAGGATCATAAAAGAAGCAGGATTTGACGGAGTTGACGTTAATCTCGACCACCTGTACTCCGGAGGCGACATCCGCGCGCGGAAAAGATCGGCAGTATTCGACGCCGGCGAAAAAGAAATGCTCGCCGCCTGCCGGCCGTGGAAGGATGCGGCCGAAAAATACGGACTCGAAAACTATCAGGCGCACGCGCCGTTCCCGTCGCTTCTGCCGCCTGCCGGCTCGGACCCGGATTTCAACGACTACATTCTGACGTGCCTTGAAAAAACGATACGGTGCTCTGCATATATCGGCGCAAAAAGACTCGTTATCCACCCGTTCTTCCTCGGGCTGCCGGACCCGCTCACACGCGAAGAAGAGCGCGAGCTCAACGTCCGGAGCTACTCAAGGCTCATTGACGCCGCCCGGAAAAACGACGTCATCATCTGTCTTGAAAACATGTTTTCCGTTTTCCGCGGGAAGATCTACGGCGCTTGCTGCTCGGACGTCGCCGACGCGTGCTACTACGTTGATACCCTGAACGCGATCGCGGGCGAAAAAAGATTCGGCTTCTGCCTCGACACCGGACACATACTGCTTGCGGGCAAAGACGTTTACGACGTGATGGTGCAGCTCGGCAGCCGCATCGAAGCGTTCCACGTTCACGACAACAACGGCGTTTCCGACCAGCATCTCGCCCCTTATATGGGCATTCTCGACTGGAACCGGTTCGTGAAAGGACTGGCCGCGACCGGATTCGACAAAACGATGAGCTTCGAAACGTTCAACGTCTGGAATACAGTCGACAACGAGCTCTGCCCGGATCTGATGAAATTCATTGCAAAAGCAGGCAGGACGTTTGCAAAACGCGCCGGAGTCTGACAAATCTGACACGCGCGGCGCCGAAAAGCCGGAAGAAGCAAATCGGACGTCGGCAAAATCGGACATCGGCGGAGCCGTGGAGCCGGGAAACCCGACGCCGCGAAAAACCGGAACGGATTCAGTCCGGCGGTCAATACAGCACCGTCACCGCGTCGAGCGCCGGAACCGTCACGGTCACGGGCTCACGCCCGGTCTCCACGCCGTTATCCGCCGCGCAGGCTGGTTTCTCCGGATTGCCGTCATCCGCCGCGCCGTCCGCACCTTCACTCCCGCCACCGACCGCGACCGTCTGCGGAAAAGGAAAAGGATTGACGATAACGTGAGCCGTGCGCCCGTCCCCGGCCTCCCACGCGCTCACGAGAACGGAAGGCAATTCACACTGCCCGAGCGGGATCCCGAACGAGACCGTGCCGCATTCAACAGCCGCCGGGCGCGTCATCCGGCCGCGTTCGAGATAGATCCGCCCTTCTCTTCTGTAATAGGCGGTCAGATTCCTTATCAGCTCAAAAACGGTTCTCTCATCCGGCTGCCTCGCGCCCGGCCTCTCCCCCCACGCGTTAAGCAGCCCGCCGTCCGGAGACAGCACCACCGTCATGCAATCCCCGGCGCAGAAGGAATACGCGAGCCTGTACGTAAACGTCTCCTCGTCCGCCGAAAAAGGATTCGAAACCTGATTTCCCATAAAATTATGCAGATACTCGTGGTAAATAAAAGCATAAACCGGCACGGCGCGCCCGAAATGAAAATTCAGCTCGAAGCGGTTGTCGCTGAAGCGCAGATAACCGGCGAACGGCTCCGCGGCGGCCGATTCGCATCCCAGAAGCATGCCCGGCGCCTTTTCATTCCAGCCCGAAAGCAGACGCTGCATATCCGAAGTCATCCATTCTCCGGGAACGGGAGGATGGCCGTGGGCGCGTGAATAACAAAAATACTGGCCGCCGCCGTGATTCTGATCGAGTATCTGGGAATAATCTATCCCGCTCCCGAGCAGCGGCCCGTAAGCCTCGTTCAGAAGCATCGTCCCCGCGGGCGACGCGGCGCATATATCGTACCCGTCGCGCTGAGCGGTGCATATCCTGCTGGCGGCGACCTTTCCGTCCGGGCCGGCGCACATCGCCGACTCGAGCCCGCGCGAAGCATACTCCTCAGCCCCGGAATAATCCGTAAGACGGCTTTTCATCGTATAGCCGAAGCCGGAGCAATAAACGCCGAGCAGGTCGCCCGATTCGTGGAGCCTGTCGCGGAACGCGTTGAAGCCGCCGGTCCCTCCGAACGGAGGCCAGACGCGCGGCGGAGCCCACGGAGCCGTACCCTCCCAGTGCATCAGGAGAGCCATGATGCGCGAGCCGGTCGCCTTTCCGATCCTCCGGAGCTCCGGAAGAGCTTTCGTATAGGGGAAAAACCGGTTCGGCGTCATTTCGTCCGTATCAAACCGTCCGCGCACGGGATAGGACACGATCAGCGGCATATCGCCGTACCAATCGGGAAGCGCATCGTTGTCGGCGATCTTCACGACCCCCGGCGGCAATTCGCTTTCAAACCACGATCTGTATATTCCGGCGCACGATTCCCACGCGCCGTCGGTCTCCCTCCAGACGATCTTCCATTCCGGGGAAAAGGTTTCGCCGAACCCTCGCCCGCCGAACACGCGCATTCTGAGGGCCGTTCCGCCGCCTGCTCCGCCTGCGCCGCTCACGCCGTCAACGCTGAAAAAATCCACGGCTTTTACCCCGCGTCCGGGATCGTGCGCGCCGAGATAGAACCCGCTTCCGTACCAGAGGCAGGCAATGAATTGCGAGCATATCATATTCGGGAAAACAGGCATGCATCCGTGAGAAGGATACGCGGGAGAAACCGACCTGAACGCCGTCTGATCGCGCTTTGCCGCGTCGTCAACGAGCACCCCCTCGTTGTACGGCCATAGCACCGTTCCGCCGTTTTCCGGATCCTGCGCTTTGAGCGGCGGCAATATCACGTTCGCCCATTCGACCCACTCAACGGCCGCGTCCGGGGCGGGAACGACTTCGATCCCCCATTCGGCGGAATCCGTTCCCTGAGAGCAGGATATTATCACGCTGACGAGACCGTCCCCGAACCTGTATCCGGCACGTGAATAACCGCCGCGCGGTTCCGCGTCAGGCCGGCGGGCTGTGTCAAGCTCCTCAGCGGCGCAATATTCTCCGGAGCGTGAGTCGATCACACGCTCGCCCCCGTTTTCGTCCCTTACGCAAACCGTAAACAACGGCGACGGTCCGGAGAGTCTTTCGCGTCCGCCGATCCGGAGCGAATTCAAAACTCCGTTCTTATAATCGATTCCGATCTTCACTGTGCCCTGACTCCTTTTCTAAAACCTGTCGGCGCCGCTTCACGCTACGGAAACGCCGCTCATCTGACGCTTCGCGCTCCTGCAGCGCCGCTCGCCGGCGGTTCATCTGCCGTTCATCCTGGCAAAAATATCGCGCAGCGCCGGATAAAGCTGCCGGTAGATCCCGTAACCCCGGTCGTATTTTTCCCGGAGCGCCGGCTCGCACGCCGTCACAAGCTTTTTCTTCACTATCCTGCCGGCCGCCTCCGCAACGCTTGCGTATTCGCCCATGCCGGTCATCGCGAGTATCGCCGCGCCGAAAGAAGGCCCCTGCGCGGTCTCGCTCATATACAGATCCGCGCCGAGCACACCGGCAAGGATCCTTCTCCACATTTCGCTGCCCGCTCCGCCGCCGGACAAAACGGCCTTTCTGACCGACACGCCGCCGGCTTCGATGCAGTCGCGCAAAGCGTAAGCGACGCCTTCAAAAACGGCGAGGCTCATGTCGTCCTTCGTCGTATCGGCGCTGAGGCCGATAAACGCCCCGCGCGCGTTGACGTCGTTGTGAGGGCAGCGCTCGCCCGTCAGATAAGGCAGGAACCAGACGCGGTTTTCTCCGGCCTTCTCGTCGGAGAACAGATCGTAGCCGGTTTCGAGTATTTCTTTCGTCCACCATTTGTTGCAGCTCGCCGCCGACAGTATGCATCCCATCAGATGGAGCCCGCCGGATGCGTGAGCAAAAAGGTGAAGCACTCCGCCGGAATTGCCGGCCGTGCTGACGGAAGCGGTTTCTCCGCCGGAAGCGGTTTCTCCGCCGGAAGAATTATCCCCGCCGGGAAGATTTTCCGCGCCGGAAACGGGAAGAAAAACGGTCCCGCTCGTGCCGAGAGATATGCTGCAGTCGCCCTCGCTGATAGTACCGGTGCCGACGGCGGCAGCGGCGTTGTCCCCCGCGCCGGCGCACATAAACGCGTTCGGAAATCCGAGCGACGGATCGAGGCGTCCGGTCACCTCCCAGCTTTCGTATATCTCCGGAAGCATGGCGGAGGTAATGCCGCAGAGCGCGCACATCCTTTCGGACCAGCAGCGCTTCTTCACGTCCATCAGAAGCATTCCGGCCGCGTCGGACGGTTCGGTCGAGAACACGCCTGTCAGCTTGTACGCAACGTAATCCTTGGGCAGGCAGATTTTTCTCGCGCGGGCGAAATTCCCGGGCTCGTTCTTTTTTACCCAGAGTATCTTCGGGGCGGTAAATCCGGCGAAAGCGATATTTCCGGTCATTTCAGTAAGATCCGGAAGAGAATTCAGATACGCGGTTTCCGCGTCGCTTCTGCCGTCGTTCCAGAGAATGGCGGGCCGTATGACGTTATCGTCCCCGTCCAGCATCACGAGCCCGTGCATCTGCCCCGCGATCGCGACGCCCCTGACGTCGTTCTCCAGACCGCTTCCGAGCTTTTTCAGGATCGTTTTCGCCGCCTTCAGCCAGTCGGCGGGGTCCTGTTCGCTCCACCCCGGCACGGGATAACTCACGTTGTAATCTTCGCTGTACTCCCTGATTATCGCACCCGACGGATCCGTCAGTATCCCCTTGCAGGAGCTGGTGCCGAGGTCGATTCCGATGTAATAGTTCATAACGATTCCCCTTTTCAGAAATGCAGACGCTCATCCGTCGCTTCAGGCGCTTCACTTCCGGATGGTAAACGTGGCAAATACCGGGAGATGATCCGATATCTCATACGCCCCCTTCGATATCAGGAACGTTTCGTAGGTATGCGGATCCGTGCTCTCGGGATCGAAGAAAATGTAATCTATCGGCTCTTTGCCGGGGTTGTACGAGGCGCTCGATTCGTCATACTGCACGGTCATCGTCGCGAGATGGTTCTCGTCCACTGTCACCGGCGATTCGAGCCTCGAATCGGCCAGCTTCAGCTTGTAGCTTTCGCCGTTCTCGAGCTCGACGGCCGTTTTTCCGACGATCATCTTGTACAGAGCGTACAGATTGCCGCCGCTCGTCGTCCGTCTGTTGTTGAGATCGCCCGTCAGGAACGTCGGCATCCCCTTGAACCTTTCGGCGAATCTGATGATGACCCGTATCTGATCCTTCCGGAGATTGTTGCCGTCGGTCGAATTGTTTTTGCCGTTGTGGTCGAGATGCGTGTTCAGGTGGACAAACTCCCTGCCGGTCGACCGCTCGCGGAGCACGGCCCACGTGCAGATGCGGGGATAATTGCCGTTCGGGAAAGACGAGCCCTGAACGTCTGGCGTATCCGAGAGCCAGAAGGTGCCGCCGTCAACGAGATCGAACTTATCCTTCCTGTAGTAGATCGGATTGGCCTCTCCTCCCGGCGTGCGCGGTTCGCCGATCCTCGCGTACGAGTCGTTGAACACGCGGCTGTCGAGCCAGCGGAACCACGAAACGGTGACCTCCTGCATTCCGACGATATCGGGCTGAAGCTCGTCGATCAGTTCGCGGTACATCTCCGCCCTCAGTCTGAAAGGAGTCGAGCTTCCGTTTTCCGTCTGTATATTGAACTGAAGCACGCGCATATCCGTACCGCCGCCGCCCGGCTGTCCGGTCCCGTACGTATCCGATTTCAGATAGGGCTTCGCCTCCTCAGCGGTGAGGAAGGCGATCCTGCTTATGAGAAGCGATTCCCCGGCCGCGTCCGCGTACTGCCCGGCGACGATCCTGAGCATCGACGGATCGATATTCTTCACTCCCTCGCCGAGGTCGAAGCATACGTATTTCCAGCCGTCTCCGCCGTCAATCGTCGCGAAGACCTCCGGCCGGTTCGCTTCGGAGTCGTTCAGCGAGGAGGCGGCGATAACGCCGACGGTCCGGTTCGCCATTCCGCCCGATTTCACTTTCAGAAGCAGATAAGGTCTGTCTTTCATGCTGACCGGCTTCTCTCCGGCGGCGGCGCAGAACGACGCGTATTTGAAATAAACCGTCGCGGCGGCCGAGCCGGGCGAGGAAATATTCGCGCTCGTGACCGCGATCACGTCGCCCTCGTCGGGATCGGAAACAACGGACACCGTGCAGTTTCTCATATTTGAAAACTGTGTTTTGATTCCGTGAGGGACGGCCGATTTTATTTCGATGTCCGCCGGATCCACTTCGGGAAGCGTCTGTGTGGGGGCGGGTGTGGGCGTGGATCTTTCAGTGGGTTTTTCGGTGGGTTTTTGAGTGGGACGTTCCGTCGGGTTTTCCGTGGGGCGCTCCGTCGGGTTTTCGGCAGGCTTTCCGGTCGGCTGCTCCGTGGGCTGCTCCGTCGGTTTTTCGGCGGGCGTGCCGGTCGGATCCCCGGCCGGCTGTCCCGAAGCCTTCTCCGTCGCATGTTCAGCGGGCGTCCCGGAAGGCGCTTCAGAAGCCGGCTCCGTCGGCTTTTCCGCCGCCCGCTCTGTCGGATCCGGAGACGGAATATCAGTCGCACCTGCAGGCGTCGCGTCCGGCACGTCCGTAATATCCGTGACGTCAGTCGGAAGAACAACCGTGACGTCCGTAGTCACGGCGGTCTCTCCGGCCGGCGTGCCGCCGCTTTCACGTTTGCCGTCACGCGAAGCGCACCCGTACGCAAACAGGCACGCCGCGGCCAGTATGCCAAGCAGCAGCGCGGCCGTGCGCGTCTTCCGGGCCCGGCGCCGCTCAATATGATCGAAGAAAGCATTTTTCATTATCCATCCGCTCCAGCTCGTGAATTACCACCGCAATTATACTGTACGGACCCGGCTTTCGTCAATCTGCCGCGCGGAGGCCGCGCGGAGGTTCCGCCGGTGATTTTTGCCGGTCCCAAGCGCTTTTTGTTATCATGAATAATCGCGGTTTACGCCGCTTTTTTTCGTCTTTTGCCCAAATTGCGCACTTGAAAAAGCGGCTCTTTTATGATAAATTCTCCGCATTGGCTCCGGAATCCAGCCGCGGGCCTGTTTCATGAAATCTGAAAGGAAACGGATCTGCTTTCATGCATACGGACACAAGATATATAAAGCAGTCGCACAGATTCGTTTTTTCGCTTATACGGCCGCTTTCTTTTTTATACTCGCGCCTTTTCATGGGCTTCAGGTGCCGGGACAAATACAGGATCGAGGAAGGAAAGCCCGTGTTCGTGCTGTGCAATCATCAGACGGACGAGGATCCGTTCTGCGTACTTCCCGCCTTCGACAGACCTGTTTATCCCGTTGCCACGGACAATATTTTCGCCGGCAGATTTCTCGGAAAATTCTTTTCCTATCTTTCGCTGATCCCCAAAAAGAAGGGCGCTTCCGACGTCGGCACGATCCTGAAGATCAATGAATATCTCAAAAAGGGCGCGTCGGTTCTTCTTTTCCCCGAGGGCAACAGATTCTACGCCGAATTCCGTTACTATATCGCCCCCGGGATCGTGAAGCTGCTCAGAAACGCGAAGGCGACGCTCGTTCTTTTCAATCTTCACGGCGGCTCCGGCGTCAGTCCGCGCTTCAAAAACAAAAAGCGCCGCGGGCCCTTCCGCGGTTCGATCGACAAAATACTGACGTACGGGGATTATTCGTCCATGAGCGACGACGAGCTGTTCAGGCTCATATGCGACAGCATATACGTATTTGACAGCGACAGCGGCGAGAGATACAAAAGCCGCAAAAGAGCGGAATATCTCGAAAGGATGCTGTTCTGCTGCCCCGGATGCGGAAGCTTCGAGACGCTTTCATCCAAAGGAAAATATCTGACCTGCTCCCGGTGCGGCCTGACCGCGGAATACGGAGAGGATCTCAGAATGCACGGCGTTGAAGGTTACGAAAGGCTGGCCGACTGGTGGGAATTCCAGAAGAAGGCGGTCAGAGATATGCCGGTCGAACCCGGAAAACGGATATTCGGAGACCGGGGAGTAAAGCTGTTCCGGTCGCTCCCGTTTACCCGCCGAAAGAAGCTCGGAAAAGGAGATCTCGTTCTCACGGACAAGACCATGAGCTGCGCCGGAACGGAATTCGACGTTTCCGGGATCACCTCGGCCTCCGTCATTTCCGGCCGGAAGCTCACTTTCGTTTACGACAGGAACGATTATACACTGCGCGGCGGCAAGCGTTTCGATCCGGTCAAATATATTTTCGCGCTCAACCGCCTCGATACGGCGATGCGCAGAAACAAAACGGATAAATATTTCAATCTCGGCTGAACCGGGCGGACAATATCAGGCATCGAAAAGGAGTGCGTCACATGACCTGGAAATTTGATCTTACACAATATGAATCCGTGTGGAGCGTCGTTGTCAACGTTCTGCTGCTGCTGATAGCGCTGCTTGCCGGCAACGCCCTGAGGCGCAGCGTTCCGTTTCTCCGCAAGGCGTTCATACCGAGCGCGCTCATCGGAGGCATCATATTGTTCGCGGCAAATCTGATCTTCCGGAACGCGGCCGGTTTTTCGCTGATCGACGCGAGGGTCATGCAGATAATCACGTATCACGCGCTCGGAATAGGCTTCATCGCAATGACGCTGAAATCGGCGGAAAAGGTAAAGAATCAGAAGCTCGGACTTCTTTCCGTCCAGAACGGATTCCTCACCGGCGGCACGTACATGCTGCAGGCCGTCGTCGGAATGGGGATTTCGCTTCTGTTTTTCGCCGCCGGCTCCGGTCTGTTTTACGACGCCGGAGTGATACTGCCGCTCGGATACGGGCAGGGTCCGGGCAACGCTCTCACGTGGGACGTGAATTTCAGCGAGTACGGTTTTGACGGAAACGGCAGCTTCGGTCTCACGATTGCATCGATGGGCTTCATCGTCGCGTCGGTGGTCGGAGTAGCCTATATAAATATTTTCAAGAAAAAAGGCGGGATCAAGGTAAAAACCGCCGATGAAGTGAAGGAAATAGAGTATTATGAAAGAAAAAACGAGATAGAGGATTGCGATTCCGTCGACAAGACGTCGATCCAGATCGCGATAGTCGCGCTCGCGTACGCCGCGTCGTTCGGGATAATGGTGCTGTTCGCGAAGCTCACGGACCTGACGGGCGTAAAGCTTTTCAACGATATCGCGTGGAGCTTCAATTTCATCTGGGGCGTCATAACAGCCACGCTGATCAAATCGCTCATGAAGCTGTTTGAAAAGCGGCGCCTCGTGAAGCGCCGCTACGTGAGCAATTACCAGATGGACCGCATTTCGGGATTCTCTTTTGACATGATGATAATCGCGGGCGTCGCGGCCATCGACATAAACGTCGTCGCAAAATACGCGTGGATGATCGCCGCCTTATGCGTCGCCGGCGCCGTCGTTACGCTCGTTTACGTCCGGCTTATATGCAAAAGGTGCTTCAAGGGTTTTGAGCACGAGGCGTTTCTGCTCAATTTCGGCACGCTGACGGGCACCGCGTCGAACGGAATGATTCTGCTCCGCGAGACGGATCCCAATTTCGAGACGCCCGCGAGCAACGTCTATATCATCTCCCAGTTTCCGGCGATGCTGGCCGTCGCCCCTCTTCTGCTTCTGCTCAACATGAGCGCGAAGAGCCTCGCGGGATGTCTGACGGCCCTCGGGATCTTCGCGGCTCTTTTTGTCATATATACCGTTTTCCTGATCGTCTCGGCCTCACGCGGAAATAACGTCAAGCAGGGAGCCTCCGCTGATACGCCAGCGATCGAATGACCTGGCAAAGTCGACCGTGAAGACCTTCTCCCCGTTTCCGTCGCGCGTGCGTGCCGTGACCTCGGCGTGCGCCGTTTCGTTGTCCGTAAACGTGATCTTTATGTGATCGGCGAGAGCGTACGCGTCGTCAAACGGCATTATCTCCCCCTGATAATATACGGGATCGAGCGAAACCACCATGGAGAAATGCGGATAGTAACGATCCGCGCAATCCACGATCTGCCCTGTCAGCATCCCGTCGTAACGGCCGACAAGATCAAAATCGAGAGCCGCAAACTGCGCGCGGGCAATATATCCGGCGTCCTTCAAAATACATTTGTCATCGAAGAACTTTTCGCCGCCTGCCTTCTCGCTGTTTTTAAGATTTTCGCCCGCGATATCATCCGGAGAATATCTCAGATTCCTGTACAGATCCATAAACGTACCGATCAGCTCTTCCGCCGCTTCAGCGGTCAGCTTTCCGGCGTCTCTTTCGCGGATCCGTTCGTATTCCTTCCATGAATCTTCCAATTTTTTCCGCCGAGTCTGAAGCTCTTCCGCGGAGAACGCGCCTTCGGGGCGATACTCAAAGCAGTCCGGGGCTCCGATATACGCCCGGAACGATTCAGGGGTGAACATCCTTCCGATATCGAACGGGTCGACGAAATAACGGAGCTCGTCCGCGGTAAACAGCAGACCGTCATGCGGATAAGCATATCTGTCGTCGGCTTTGAAATGCGAGCGGATCCTGTTTTCGTCACCCGAATACAGCACCTCGATGTCCTCGTACGAAAGAGCGGTAAATCTGAAATAATCGGATCTCCGCTGCCAGTCCGTAAATTCTGTCAGCTCTTCTCTGGGCAGCCCTGTTTTTTCTATTTCATAGCTGATACGCGGGAGACTCGCGGGATTGCTGACGTACTCTCTTTTCAAAGCCGAATCGAAGCCGTATAAAGCGTAAGGAAAACCGTGAGGCAGACCGCCGACGATATAACGGTCTTTTCTGCCTGTGAACGCGTCCACGGGGGCGTCGCCGGACGTCCGGTCAAACGACGTGAAAGATTCTTTTTGAGGCAGGCCGGAGGATTTCCATTTCTCATATTCCTCCGGATGAGCCGAGCGCCACTCTATCCACGCGCCGTAATCTATCAGATACAACGGCAACGGAGTCTGATCGGGTGCAGGTTCCGTCGGCTGAGCGACTGATTCGGTCGGAACGGCTGAAGGCTCCGCAGTTTCTGCCGGTTCAGCAGGCTCAGCCGTCGCCTCCGGCGAATAAGGCGAAGCGGCCGGCGGTGTCGCTGAAGCGGCCGCCGTATTCTCCGCCGCGGTCGGGGTGCTGTTTTCGCTCCCCGTCCGGGACGACGTCCGCCCGCAGGAGCAGAGACAGCACAGCAAAATTGAAAGCAATAAAGATAATAGCGTGAACGCCCGAAAAGAAAAATGCCTGTTTGCTTTCATGTTGAAGCCCCCCGTTTTCCGATTTCCGTTTTTTCAAAGCAGCGGTCACGTCTGCGCCCGCTTTTGTGTTTATAATTGTAAATTTTTTTTTGCGTTTGTCAACGTTTTTTGTTATTTGTCGATTATCTGTCGATTATCTGTCGATTTTCCGCCGAAAGGAGCGCGTCGAAAGGAACCGCTATGTAAAAAAAGAGCGGAAACCGGTCTTTCATGCGTCAGACCGGGCCTCCGCTCACGCTTCAGCTTATGCTTATGCTTATGCTTATGCTTATGCTTATGCTTATGCGCGGTCTCAGGTATCAGCCTGTGCGCAGGGTCATTAGAATCATCCCGAAAGTCCGGAGAACCACACGAGCATATCGTCCTCTCCCCTGTTCGCAAAAGCATAATACGGGATCATATGCAGCGTAATATCCTCATACCGCGCCCCTGAAACAGGAAAATACAGACGGCCGGAAGTGTCAGGCAGCTCCGCCGTTGCCTTCAGTTCGAGCTCGGGAAGCCCGAAACGCTCGGACGGGATCACAGCCGCGTCTTTTCCGCAGCCGGAAGGGAGAAGGACGGACCGTAGGTCCCTGCCGCCGTTGTCCGCGCTCTCGGCGCAATACACCACCGGGCCGCGCGTCACGGCAAATTTTCCGGAATCATCCCAGACCCTGACGTCGGAACGTATGACGGTAACGGGCATATCGAACTCGACCGTGACGTCGCTGTCTTCGAAAACGGCATACCCGTTCAGCATGACGTACCGCCCGCTTGCCCTGAAGCTTTCGCACCAGCCCGGGATCCTCACGTGAACTTTTCCGGCCCCCTCAGTCCGCACCCGGACTTTCCCGGATAGCGGATAATCCGTTTCGACCGCGGCCCGCAGACCGCCGCTTGCGAAACCGCCGGGAGCAAACTGATTCACGTAAATTTCGTCGCCGTCAACGGCATAAATATAATCTCCGAGAGACGCGAGCAGCCGGTTCATATTCGGAGGACAGCAGGAGCATTCGAACACCTTCACACGCTGAGTGATCGGCAGTCTCAGCCTGTCGCGCGTCGCCTTGATCTTGTAATGATTCCGGAGATTGATCTCGAGCGGATTTTCATAGAAGAAGCAGTCGCCGGAGAGCGAAAGGCCGGAAATGATGCCGTTGTACAGAAGCCTCTCTACAACGTCGGCGTATCCGGCATTCTTTTCAAGCAGCAGCATGCGCTGGCTGAAAAACGCGAGCGCTATTCCGGCGCACGTCTCGGTGTACGCGCTTTCGGAAGGCAGATCGTACGGGACCGTGAAAGCCTCGCCGAAACACGTTGACCCTATACCTCCCGTGACGTACATTTTCCGCGCGGCGATATCGTGCCAGATCGCCCTGCACGAATCCGCGATCCCGGCGTCGCCCGTCTCCAGCGCGTAATCGGCCATTGCCGCGTAGAAATAGCACGCTCTCACGCTGTGGCCCACCGCCTCCCGCGCCTCACGCGCCGGAACGTCCTGCTGATACAGGCGGTTAAAGCTTTCGTGCGACGGAACGTCGGCGTCCGCCTGCCCCCGCCGGTCAACGAAATATTTTGCGAGCGTCAGATATTTCGCGAGCCCCGTCGCGCGGTAAAGTCTGAACAGCGCCATCTCGATCTCCTCGTGCCCGGGCGTATCAAAAGCGGCGGAATGCTCCACGCGGAATATCCTGTCGACGAGATCGGCATATCTCATCATTATTTTCAGGAAGCGGTCTCTCCCGGTCGCCTCGTAGTAGGCAACGGCCGCCTCGATGAGATGCCCGCAGCAGTAAAGCTCGTGATTTCCTCTGACGGTGAAGCGGTTCTGCGGCTCTATGACCGTATAATAGCTGTTTACGTAACCGTCCTCCCACTGATTGGCCTCGATATCGTCGATCACCGATTCGATTTTCGCCGTAAGCTCCGCGTCCGGCCGTTTCGCGAGAATATACGACGCTCCCTCGATCCACTTCGCCACGTCCGAATCCCAGAAGATATGCGGCCTTCCGGGCTCACCCTCCTTCCAGGAACACGAAAACGCCCGCACCCTTCCCGTTTCATAAAAGCGGTCGTACACGGCTTTGACCGTGACGTCCTCGTTGAGTTTCCCGGCTCTGTATAAAAAGCCGCCGTCGATCCGCGTATCGGCAAATCCTATCTGTTTTAAATTCATACCGTTCTTCCTTTCTGAAGCCGTCCGCGCCGTGCGAGGCGACAATGACGGAAAAGCTGAAATGACCGCAATGATTCTAACATCTGCACGCCTCAAAAACAAGTTGAATAACGCCGCGCTTAAATGTACAATTTGCTTGCGGTTCAAGTGCATTTTCGCGCGTCCGGCGCGGGAGGCGTCCGGCGGAGGGCGCGTTATCAACAACGAAACGGCGGAGAAACGACATGACAGTACATTGCATCGGAAACGGCAGGGTCTGCGTTTACGGAAAAGGAACGGAAATATTCCAGGCATTCGGGCCCGATTATTCGTCTCCGGAGGCATTCAGGCTCAGGGAAGAAGCGGCTCCCTGCACTCTGGCCGCGGCGGAAACGAAAACGGAAAAGATCTCACGCATCGCCTTCAGGCACGTCGGACCCGGACGCGAGATTTTCGACTACATCCCGCCCGGCCCGGCCGCGTTCACGAGACGGATAAACGGAAGCGCCCGCTTCATCGTCTCTTTTGAGAACGGCCGCATCAGTCCGTCCCCGTTTGACGATACCGTGATCGCGATAACACGCCCCGGAGCCCCGTCGTATATCTACGAATTCGAAAACAGTATCCCTCACGCCTATACGTCGTCGCGGTTCAGATACACGGCTTTCAGATACGAAGGCGCGGTCAGGTGCGTCGCGCTGTCGGACAGCGAGATGAGAATAGAAACGGAAGGAGAAGCGCTTCTCCTTTTCGCGTTCGCCCCGACTCCCGAATCGCTGTCCGGTCAGCTTGAAGACGCCCGCGAGGCAGTTCGCAGCATCCGGAATTACGGCGATCCGCGCCTGTTCCCCGAAACGGATATCGGCGTTGCCGGAGACCACCCTTACAGGAAGGCGATCGCCGACGGTTATGACGTGATCGCGGCCCAGCAGTCCGACGCCGGTTCGGTACTCGCCGGCTACAATTATCACCTCAGCTACGTGAGGGACAATTACGGCGTGTTCCGTTTCCTGCTCGCGGCCGGAGCATATCCGCGGGCAAGGCGCATGCTGGATTATTACGTAAAGGTTTTCCGGGAATACGGCAGGATCCAGAACGCCCAGGGAATGACCGAGTACGCGTTTCACGTCCACGAGAACGACAACGTCGAGATCACCGGATATCTCGTGCTGATGTTCACGTCGTATTACGCAGCGACCGGAGACAACGCAATGCTTGCCGAAGGCAGGGCGCTGATAGAATACTGCCTTCGCGCGCAGCACGGAAGCATGACGCGCGGAATGCTCACATTTAACGGAGACGAGACGTATATCGCCGGCGGCTTTCTTCCGCGCAGCGCCTTAAACGACGGCTCGGCGGAGGCAACGGCGCTTTATCACAAGGCGATATCCGGTATTCTGTTATGCGCGTCGCAGGGCGCGGCAGCACTGTCACGCGCGACTGAAGACTGTATAAAAGCCGATCTGGCGGAAATTGAACGGTGCTTCGGGAAGCGCTTCTTCGGAGCTGACGGCACGTTTTACTGCAACTGCCCCGACAGCGGCTTCGCCCCGCTGATAAGGCCCGGCGGCCCACTTCAGTGCGGGCACGGCTTCGGAATGAGCTACAGGAACGGAAACGGAGACTACGTATGTCCGGATTGCTTCCGCAGGGAGCTCCCCCCGCTCTTCCCCGGTCTTTACGGAAGGCGTTTCACGACGGAGGCTGCGATATTGTCCCCGGCGTTCGCGGAAGCAGGCTTGATTCCGGACGATAAGGCGAAATCAACGGCGCTGAAGGTCCTTTCGGAGCTTCCCTCGCGGGAGCGGTTCGTCGGATATGAATACGGAATGGCAATGTTCGCCGCCGGTTTCGACGCCGGCACGGCCGCGAAGATGCTGTCGCTCAGAGACGAATTCGGCGCGTGGAGCGAGTATTACGAACGCGGCGCCCTGAGCGGGACTCTCTGCCGCCCGTGGGAAACGGCCGTCAATCTCGCCGCGCTGATAGAAACGTTCCGGAGAGCCGGCTGCGGTGTATAACGCCGGAGCGGGAAAAGGCGTCAGAGGGCCCGGCGGTGATGAATAGCGACGCGTCCGGAAAAGGCAGCGGAGAGTCGGCTGCGGATATAATCAGAATTATTTCAGTCGCAAATGATGATTTTGGCGAAATGCGGCTGAAACAGTCACGAAACGTTCAGCCGCATTTTTTCCGGGCCTCGGCGGGAGACGGTCAGTTTTCCTCCTGCTGACCGCTGCCGAACTTTTCCGGATTCAGGAGAA
>CADBOE010000125.1 GCA_902796205.1 uncultured Ruminococcus sp.
AATTATTTTCAGCATAAGCAGCAGAATGCGGCCGAACCCGCGACCCGCAATGAAAATACCCGTGCAAGCATCGCCGGAATACTCACTCGCAATTATCTTCCTTCCTGACGTTCACGTTCTTACCGTCATCCGTTGCCTTCTCACGCGGAGGCCGCGGGCCGAACAATTGGTACAGATTGCATTGCAGCATGCCGTTATAGAGCTTCCGCTTTTTGTCAGCCCTCCTGCCGAATACCTTTTCAAAATCTCCGAACGACGTTATAACGTAGAAGGACCAGGTGGCGAAATTTTTGAAATGTTCGCCCATTCCTCTGTACAATTCGCGTATCTCGCCGTCGGTACCGAGTCTTTCGCCGTAGGGCGGATTGGTTACGATAAATCCGTAGCTGTACGGCGAACGGACGCTCGCGTAATCCAGCTTCTGGAACGTGATATCGCCGGAAACTCCCATAAAAGCCGCGTTGTCCATGGCCTGTTTTATCGCGAAATAATCGATGTCCGAGCCGGAAATATGAAGCTTCGTCCCGCGGTCGATCATTGACTCCGCGTCGCGCCGAGCCCTGCCGATAATATTTCTGTCGAAGCACGGCCAGTTCTCAAAATCGAATCCGCGCTTCAGTCCGGGAGCAATATTCCTCGCGATCATCGCAGCCTCAACGGGAATAGTACCGGTGCCGCAAAACGGATCAACGAGAGCGCGGTCCTTTTTCCAGCGGCTGATCAGAAGCAATCCCGCCGCGAGAGTTTCCCTCAAAGGCGCCTTTCCGGTCTCCTTCCTGTACCCCCTCCTGTGAAGCCCGGCGCCGGAAGTATCCAGCGTTATGACGGCAACGTCGTTCAGAATCGAGACTTCGAGCTTGTAAAGCGGACCGCTCTCCGGAAACCACTCGAGTCCGTAGCGGCGCTTCATCCGCTCAACGGCAGCCTTTTTTACTATCGCCTGACAGTCGGGAACGCTGAAAAGAGTCGATTTTACGGATTTTCCGGTCACGGGGAAACGGGCGTCCGCGGGCATCAGCTCCTCGAAAGGGACCGAGGAAGCGAGCTGAAACAGGTCTTCAAACGAAAGCACCTTTCCTTCGGCGAGAACAATGAGCACCCTGTCGGCGCTTCTGAGCCATAGATTCGCTCTCGCCACGGTTTCAAAATCTCCTTTGAAACGCACGCGTCCGTTTTCGGTCGTTTTCTCCCCGACGCCGAGCCACGACAGTTCGCGGGCAACGACGCCTTCAAGGCCGAACGCCGCGGTAGCGATCAGATCAAATTGCTTCATTTCAAATCACCGGTCTTTCTTTTTACAGACTCGAAGAGAGCCAGCGGCATTCCGGAACCGGCGAAAGACGCGATCTCCGCGGGGAGAACGCCTCTCCCGTCCAGCCATATCGTTCCTTCCGGAAGAGAACTCAGCCATATCCGCCCGCTCCTGTCAGTCGTTTTTCTGACGGACAAAAACGAGGACCACAGACCGATCTGACGTTCCGGACCGTTATCCGCTCCGCTTCCGCCGTATTTGGCGTCGCCCGCAAGAGGCGCGCCTGACAGAGCGAATTGAGCCCGTATCTGATGAGCGCGTCCCGTCAGCGGTATCACGAAATAAACGGACCGGCCGGCTCCGGACAGATCGTTAAAATCGCAAATTTTCCTGTAATAAAGCACGCATTCCTTCCCGTTTGCGGAAAGGTAAACGCGATTCTCCTTCGGATTTTTCTCGAGCCTGTGGCGCATAAAGCCTTCGGCCCCGCCGCACGGTTCGCCGCCCGTCAGAGCGAAATAGCCCTTGTAAAAAAAGCCTTCGCGTATATCCTCCGATGCTCGCGACGCGCCTTTTGACGTCTTGGCGAAAATCATCGTGCCGCCCACGTTCCTGTCAAGTCTGTGCACGAGTCCGACGAACGCCTTGCCTGGCTTGTTATACTTACCGGCAAGAAACGTCCCGACGGCGGAAAGCATATCGGGAGCGGAGCCGCCGTCTCCCTGCGAGAGGAACCCGGCGGGTTTTACCGCGCCGATCAAGTGATTATCTTCATAAAGAATCTTTAACATATCAAAAAAAGCCACACGGACGGGTCGCGAGTCAGCCGGGAGAGCCGACGGACACGCCAGGCCCGGTTAACGCGGCGTATGAACCGCACGGAAGCGAAATATTTATCGCGGAGCATTTTCCGGAAACCGGAAGCAGAAGATCTCCGCTCACGAACGAACACTTCCCGGACAATCTCTCCGGAAGGGTCAGCTTCAGCACGTTTTCAGTGACCGCGGGAGAAAAGCCGGTGGTATATGAATTGAGAAGCATGAACAGAGGTTCGTCGGAGAGAAGCCGCATGCAGCTCGCGACAAAAGCTTCAAGATTGTCTTCAAGCTTCCAGATCTCACCGGACGGTCCTCTGCCGTAAGAAGGCGGATCCATTATGATTCCGTCGTACCTGTGCCCGCGTCTGATCTCGCGCGCGACGAATCTGAACGCGTCGTCAACGATATACCTGACGGTCCTGTCCGCAAGTCCGGATTCCCCGATATTCTCGCGCGCTCTCGTGACCATTCCTTTTGACGCGTCCACGTGACATACGGCCGCTCCCCCTGCTGCGCAGGCCGCGGTCGCGCCGCCCGTATAACCGAACAGATTCAGGATCTCCGGTCTTCTGCCGTGCGAGACGGCGTCCGCGACGGCCCGGTTCATCCACTCCCAGTTTGCGGCCTGCTCCGGAAAAAGTCCGGTGTGCTTGAATCCCATCGGCTCGATTATGAATCTCAGCCCTAACGGCCCGTAGCCGACAGTCCAGCGTTCGGGAAGCTCCGAATTAAAATGCCATTTACCGCCTCCTGTGCCGGAACGTTCATATTCCGCGTCGGCTTTTTTCCACGCGTCCGGGTCTGACCTGCTCCATATGACCTGCGGATCGGGTCTTGAAAGAATAATGCCTCCCCAGCGCTCGAGCTTCATTCCGCCGCCGGTGTCCAGCAATTCGTAATCCTGCCATTTGTCAGCCGTAAGATTCACTTCGCGCCTCCGCACATGATTCCGGTAACCGCGTCCGCTATTTCGGGAAGCATTCCGTGTTCCATCGTGAAATTGAATATCGTATATCTTGGTCTTATCCTGTATCCGTTGTTCAGACTTCTCCTGAAGAGTTCCGTGCCGATCCCGAGTTCGGCCGGCGTCAACGCCATCCCGGCGCGCGAATAGATCTCGCGGAGCATATCCGGATCCGGCGGCGATACGGCGTCAACCTCCTCGAAACGTTCCCTCATGATCTTATAGACCTCAGCGGAAGCGATCGAGCCGAGCCCGACCGAGTTCCCGTGAAGAGGATGCTCCACGCCGTTTGCTATGGCGTCGAGCTCCCAGAAATGAGCCAGGTGATGTTCCGATCCGGATGCGGGCCTCGTATAACCGATAAGCCCGATCGAAATGCCGGTGAGCAGCAGCGTATCGTTCATTTTGAGCACCGCGTCCGGTTCGCCGCCGAAATACGCGTCCATATTGGCAACGCAGTCGTCCACGGCGTTCTGCACGAGCTCCGCGGTCACGGCGCAGTAATGATCCCCTTTTATCTTGTGCGCAAGCCGCCAGTCTGCGAGAGCGGTATATTTTCCTATAACGTCCCCGAAGCCCGCCTGCTTCATGACGAGCGGCGCCGTGTTCAGAAGATCCGTATCAGTTACGATAACGTACGGATAATGCGCCGGATAAGTGATCTTCTGCCTGTCCACGATAAGAGGCGCCATGACGGAAGCGTATCCGTCCATCGAGGGCGCAGTTCCGACGATAACGAAAGGAAGCTTCATCTTGTACGATACTATCTTGCAAAGGTCGTTCACCGTGCCGCTTCCGACCCCGAGCAGCAGACCGGTGTCGTCGGAAGTATGCACCAGAAGTCTCCCGACGGTCTCCTCGTCGGGAAGAAGAACAGGATATCCGTGGTCGGGCAGCACGAGGAGCTCCGTATCGAATCCGGCGCCGTCCATCATTTCCTTCACGCGGTTTCCGCCGATCAATACGGTATTGTCGTCCGCGACGATCAGGATCTTTCTGCCGCGGAATTCCTCCAGCGCCCCGGGAAGCTGATCGAGAACGCCCTTCCCGCTCAATATTTTATTGATATCAACGCTGTGATGCCTCCCGCATTCGCAATCGAAGCCGTATCCGGGCATCTCGCCCACGCTCATGGTCAATATCTTTTTGCTTTCTTCCATACTTTCCTCCTACGGTGTCCGGCGCGGACCATTCATATCATCCGCCCTTTATAATAACATCACGCCGTACCGGAATGCAATCTGTCGCGGCGGACGCCCCGCGTACGGCCGGTTATCTACTTCAGAACCAATTCAACGTGATTCGGTCTTTGTTTACTTCCGTCATATTCGTATCCGATCTTTTCAGCCGCGTTCATAAGAAGCGCGAGCGAAAGCTTGTTTGCGCTCTCACGGGGATCGAACCTCCCGCCGGCGTAATCAACGTCGATGGCGACCTTCTGATCGTCCGGCGCGTATTCGACCGTAACGCCGATCTCCGGCTCGCCGTACTCCGGGATCAGGATCTGCCGCACGAGCTCCTCGAAAACGAGGTGAATGCGGTACTTCTCTTTCGGAGATATATCGTTTTGCAGACAGTAAAGATCTATCTGCGTTCCGGCGCCGATAAAATCGATATCCGCCGAACCGATCGAAAATTCAAGAACCTTCAGCTTCCTGATAAACCTTCTCGTCAATTCCTTTTCGGGATTGACGAATATCTGTCCGGGCGTTCCGTCCTCGTAAATGCCGCCGAGGTCCATATAGAACACCCTGTTGCATATAGCCTTTGCAAAATTCATTTCGTGGGTGACGATCATCATCGTTTTGCCGCTCTGCGCGAGGTCTCTTATGACCGCCTGCACCTCGCCGACCATCGTCGGATCGAGAGCGCTCGTAGGCTCGTCCAGGAGTATCACGTCCGGATCGGTCGCAAGCGTTCTGGCGATGGCGACGCGCTGCTTCTGTCCCCCCGACAGCTGTTCGGGATATTGAAGCTCGCGGCCTGCGAGACCGACGCGTCTCAGCAGTGAAACGCCCGTATCATACGCCTCCTGCCTGGATTTTTTCAAAATATCGATCTGGGCAATCATCAGATTCTCTATTACGGTCAGGTGGCCGAACAGATTGAACGACTGAAACACCATACCCATCTTCCGTCTCGCCGCCGTAAGATCGTATCGGGGCGCGGTTATATCGTCGCCGTCGAGCAATATCTGCCCGCCGGAGGGCCTCTCGAGCATATTTATGCAGCGCAGCAGCGTGGATTTTCCGGTGCCGGAAGGGCCGATCACGGAAATAACGTCGCCGTCGTTGATAACGGCGTTCACGTCTTTAAGAGGCTCCGCGTTCTCGTATTTTTTGCGCAGATGTCTCAATTCGATCATTTGCCGTTCACCCCTCTCAGGATCCTCTTTGCCGTTCTCTTACGCGGATCGATCAGCTTCACCGCGCGGTTTACGATGAACGTGAGAACAGCGGCGAGCACGAAATAAATCACGGCAACCGCTATCAGCGGAAAAAACGCCTCGTATGTGCGGCTGCGTACGATATCTCCCATTTTCGTCAGATCCTGCACCGCGACGTATCCGACTACAGCCGTCGCTTTGATCAGCGACACGATCTCGCCGCGGTATGCGGGGAGAAAATGCGGAAGCGCCTGCGGCAGTATGATCCTGTAGAAAGCTCTCCTGTCGGTATATCCGAGCGCGTATGCGGCCTCCAGCTGTCCGCCTTCGACGGCCCCGACGCCCGATCTGACCATTCTGTAAACGGCGGCGCCGAAAATCAGCGTGAATCCGATCACCGACACAAAGGTACCGGAAACCGCCACCTTGCCGAAAACGAGATAATACAAAATCATCAGCAGCACGACGACGGGCATTCCCTGTACGAGCCAGACGCTGAAACGCGCAATACCGTTTGCGACGCGGTTCCCGCGGCGGCAGAGCATGAAAACGGAAAATCCGAGCGCGGTGCCGAATATAATTGACAGCACAGTGACGAGAACCGTCGTGCCGATGCCGGAGAGAAACAGCTTCCAGCGGTTTTCGCGAATAAACGTGCGTTCGAAGCTCCCCGCAAGCGAAGAGAAGAAGCCGCCGTCCGACGAGGATACGGAATCTCCCGCGGCACGCACTATCAATACAAACGACGCAGGCAGATATTCAATGAAATCCACTGCCTGCCGCCTTTCGTCGGTAACGATGACCGAGCCCGCACCTATAAGCGCCTTTCCGGACTGAACGTATGCGAGAATGGCGGCGAAGTCCATCCCGACAAATTCCACGTGAACGTCGAGCTCCTTCGCGATCAGCAGCAGGAGCTCGAGATCGCAGCCCATGAGCTCGCCGCCCTCACCGCTGTAGCTCATGGGCTCTAAAGCATCGCAAGCCGCGACTTTCACGGTTCCGTTCTTCCCCGGCCAGTCCTGAACAGGCATGACCTTCGTTTCCTCGTCATGCCCTGTCCATTTTTCCCAGACGGCGCGAATTGTCTCTTCCGGAATGCGGCTGAACGCATTCTGCCAGCGTTCTCGTTCGGCGCTACCCTTCGCGAAGGCGAAGCCGAAAACGCTTTCAGAAAGATTTTGCGGGAACAGCGCAAATGCGGGGTCGCGGTTGACCGCAAGCTCGGCGATCGCGTTATTGATAAGCACAGCGTCCGTTTTGCGTGATTTCAAAGCGAGCAGCATGTCCGGCGTACCGGTGAAAAACGAAAATCCGCCGACCCCGGGCACCTTGCTTCTTACGAGCTCCTCGAACGGCGCGCCGGTCAGCATGGAAACGGTCCTTCCGTTCAGCTCGGCGAACGAACTGTATTCAGGCCCCGCTTCCCCGGGATCGCCGCCGTTCCGACCTCCGAGATCGGAGGAACGTACGGCGAGAACTATGCCTCCGTTCGCGGTCGGATCGGAAAACAGGACCTGCTCCATCCGCTCCGGAGTAACATTCATGTCGGTGGAGAAATCATATCTGCCCGACTGTACAGCCGGAATGCGTCCCGCGAAATCAACGTCGCCCAGCTCCAGAGCGTAGCCTCCAGCACGGCAGAAGCGGACAACGAGGTCGATATCGTACCCGACGTTTTTGCCGTCCTTGATATATGACCACGGAATATCGGTCGACGTTGTTACGACTCTTACGGTACCGTTTTCGCCGGTAAGCCCTGACGTGTCCACGGTCTTTCTTTCTTCGCCCCGGCCGAGCCATATGCCGGCGATCTCATCCATCGTTCCGTCCGCGCGGCATTTTGCAAGAAATGCGTTGAATTCGGCGCAGAGAGCGGCGCTTGCCGGATCGTTCTTACGGAAAGCGAACGAATAATTATTCTCGGTCAGGCTCTCGCGGATATAATCGACCTCCGGCGTTTCGGCATGAACGGATATCATTCCCGGCTCGTCGCCCAGAAAGCCGTCTATCTTGTCCGCGAGCAAAGCGGAGACGCAATCGGGATAGCTGTTGAAATGAAAATATTCGCTGTCGGGGAAAAACTTCGCGGCGGCATCCTCCATCAGCGGCCCCGTAAGAACTCCGATCCGCTTTCCGTTGTAATCGGCCGCGCAGACCTTGCCGGAGCCCTTCCGGCCGTCGTCGCGCACCATTGCGGTGATACTCACGCTGAACAGTTCATCCGAGAACAGGATCTGCTTTTCCTCCGCGCCTGTTTTATACAGGTTCGACATTATGCAGTCGATCTCCCCCTTCGCAGCCGCCGAAACGATCCCGCCGAAATCGTAAATTTTGAATTCGACGTCAGCTCCGAGCCACGCGGCGAACCTGTACGCGAGTTCGATATCGTAACCGCGGAGTTCAGTCCCGGCGTAGTAGGAATACGGCATCACGGTGCCCGTCGTTCCGATGCGAAGGCGATATTGAGGATCTTCCGGCAGACGGATATCCGGCATACGTCCGTCGGCGTCCGTGACCCAGCGTCTGTACATATCGTCGAGAGTGCCGTCGGATCTCATTTTCGCGATGAATGCGTTCAGTTTCTTCTGAAGATCGGGCACGGGAGATGCCGGAGATATACCGACCGCAACGGGATGCTCGCTGTAATCGTCGTCGAGCAGGCGCACGCCGCCGGTCCCGTTTTCGATAGCGAGTTCCATTTCCCGTCTCGCATATATATAAGCGTCGATCCGTCCGTTCGCGACGTCCTCATAACCGAGGGGATTATCATGATAGGCGATAATTTCCGCATCCGGATAATCATTTTTCAGCGTATCATAGTCGATCAGATCGAACATCACGCCGATCTTCGTGCCGGGAGTCGCAAGGCTGTCAATGGAATCCACCGTCCGCCTGATTTTCGCTCCGCATCCGGCGGCAGGCGCGCAGAGCAGAGCGGCAAAAAAGAGCGGTACAAACACACGTGAGAACGTTTTCAATTTCCGAATAAACAATGATAACATAATCCGCCCCTGCCTCTTCGTTGCCCGCCGGATGAACAGAATATTACGTCCGCCCGGCCGCAGCCCGTATTATATCACATCATATTTTTTTAGCAAAATATCAGGACCGGATATTAAGTCTCGTTTTGCCACGAGCATTCACAGCTCGAGCATTCACCGGGCAACCGCGGAACCCCGTCTTTGACAGTTTCCGGGAGTCCGAATATAATAAAACCGCAAATCCATCCGACGAGGTAGCTTTATGACCAGAAGATTAATAGCAGGATTGTTTTCGGCAGCGATCATAGCGTCTGCCGCGCTCCCGTCCGCCGGCTGCGGCAGGCGTGACCGGAACGTTCCGGAAAACGCATACGTGAAAAATCTTGATCTCGGCGGCGCCGAATACGCCGCGAAGGGCGTAAAACTGTTTACGTTCGAATGCCCGGAGCCCGGCTATACGACCGCGCAGGGCTCCTGCTTCGACGGCAGAAACTGGGTCGTGGCTTTCAACCGGTTTGACGCAAACGGCGAAGAATGCACGCTGCTTTGCAAATTCGACCGGAACGGAAAATTTGTCAAAAGCAGCGACGGCCCGCTGTATATGGAACATGCCAACAATATATCGTTCATCCCGTCGAAAAACGCATACTATGTGACGTCCTGCCAGGGAACCGTTTCCGAGTGCTGGAACGGCTACACGCTCGTCGACCGGAGCACGCTGGCCGTCACAGAGAAAGGAAGGCTCGACGCGCCGTTCTTCGCCATGGGGTACTGCCCTGCTAAAAATGCGTTCGCTTCCGGAAGGTGGAGCGGCGAGATTCTCGATTTCTGGGATAATAACATGAAACTGACCGGCACTGTCGACGTGACGCCCCCCGGAACGCTGTCGCAGGGCGTCTTTGCCGCGGAGGATCTCGTCTGGTTCGTGCGTTCGTCGCGCAACGGGTTCGCTCAGGAGCTCCGCATCTACGACTGGTCCGGCGAGCTAGTCAGAAGCGTGCCGCTCGACCTCGAAAATGACGCGGAGTCAGAGTCTGTCAATATCGTTGACGGCGTGCTGTACGTAACGTCAAACGGCGGCAACAGCGCGCCGCTTTATATGGTCGAATTTGAAAAAACAGGCGAAAGCTGACCGGTTTCCGGGATTTTTTACAGATCGGGCGGCGGTGTTCCGCTCATGCCGCGTCTCATTTACGGTCACTCAGGATGATCATGGCGGCAGGCAGGCATAATGAGATTCAGGGAGCCTGGGCTGAGGTTCAGGAGAGGTTCAAAAGAGGTTAAATTTCCACTTGAAAACAGCCGGCGCGATGCTGTAAAATACGCTTGCGCCTTATGAGGGAGCGCAAACGTCGGCGTGATGGAATTGGCAGACGTGATGGACTCAAAATCCATTCTCAGCGATGGGGTGCGGGTTCAAGTCCCGCCGCCGGCATTGAAAAAGACCTGCGATCGAGCTGTCGATCGCAGGTCTTTCTTTTGTGCGCTCGGCATGCGCGATTACTTGGCGGTGAAAGTCCGCTACAGACTTGGCAGTAGGAACTGTTAGCCGAAGACAAGGG
>CADBOE010000126.1 GCA_902796205.1 uncultured Ruminococcus sp.
AAATGCGGCTGAAACCGCCAGAGCAGCAACCGGGGTCTGTCCCCCGTTGCAGCCTCGGCAGGGGACAGGGCGGAAACGCGGGTCTGTCCCCCGTTGCACCCCCTCGGGTGACAGAGCGAAACCGGGGTCTGTCCCCCGTTGCACCCTCTCGGGTGACAGAGCGAAACCGGGGTCTGTCCCCCGTTGCACCCCGCGCGGGGACAGGGTGAAACCGGGGTCTGTCCCCCGTTGCACCCCCCTCGGGGACAGGGCGAAACCGGGGTCTGTCCCCCGTTGCACCCCCTCGGGTGACAGAGCGAAATCCGGGTCTGTCCCCCGTTGCACCCCCTCCTCCGTTGCGCACAACGCTGCACGCAAACTCGTAAAAACACTCGTAAAAACAGCTTGAATAAGCCATAACAATTTGGTAAAATACAGATACAAGGAGAAAAATATAACGGGAGGGAAAAATATGTTAGTAAAACTTAATACTAAAGATGCTAACGTTACCGAAAAGAACGCGACCACCATGGAAAAAAAGCTTAACGCCAGATTTTCCAGATATTTCAGGGAGGAGCCTGAAGAAAAGACCACGCTCTGGGTGAAGGTTTCCGAGAAAAAATATCTTACAAAGGTCGAGCTCACCATATCCTATCAGGGTTATCTTCTCCGCTCCGAGAATACAGACAACAAGAGTGCGATGGCCGCGCTCGACAAATCCATGGACGTGCTTGAAAGGCAGATCGTAAAATGCAAAACGAAGCTCGCCCGCGGACGCCACCAGACCATCACGCAGGATTCGTCCGAACCTGCCGTCGAGGAAGAGCCGGACAATTATCCGATCGTAAGAGTCAAAACATATGAAATGAAGCCGCTCAGCGTCCAGGACGCCATTCTTCATATGAATATGCTCGGGCACAATTTCTATATGTTCAAAAACAGCGAGAACGGAAAAGTCAGCACCGTTTACCGCCGCAACGACGGAGATTACGGACTGATCGAGGCCGAGATCTGACCGCGGCCGGTTAGCGCGGACGCTTCGCTGACGCGACGGCGCCGACGGCAAGATGATGCCGGCATGACCGGGCTTGCATGACGAATCCGTTATGGCGTCGCCGAAACAAAATCACGGTGTAACCCGCCAGGGCTGCACCGTTTTTCATTCTCCGATTTTTCATTCACCGATTTTTAATTAAGCAATAACTGTTCTCAGCCCCGCTTCGCACTACTCGCGCAGCAGTTCGGTCAGGAGCGTCCTATAATATCGAACGTGACGCCGCCCGCAGCCGGCGAGGATTCGTTGTCACCGAAATATCTGTGGGCAATATCCTCGTATTGCGCGGTGCAGACCATATTGGAAACGGACAGACCGCCAACGTCTCCCGAAAAAGAAACCTCGATCGAAATGCCCTCCGGAGAAAGCTGGTTCGAAAAAACGAACCGGCACGGATTGTTCCCCTGCCCGAGCGTGAAAGTCGTTTCGGAAGCGCTGATCGGATATTCGCCGTTATATGCGCGGACCGTTACCGCCGCGTTCTTCGCGTCCGGATTGGCAACGTTGAACGTGAGCTCGACCTGATCGCCGCATTGCATTCCCTCCGCCGCCTCCGTCCTGAACCCTGACCGGATGCTGCCGTTCACTCTGACCTTCCTCACGTCGACCGCGGCGTGGAAAGGAACAAGGTATACCGTGCCCTCCCAGCCCCCGGCGCTGTCAACGGATTTCAGCAGCCCGACGCCCTGGGAGCCGTCCTCATTGCTGCTCCCGAGCTGAACTATATTGAAAGAAAAGCCGTTTCCGTTATACGGAACGCTCCCGTTCGTAAGGCCGGTGGCGCACGTGCGCGGCTTGTTCTCCTTCTGCACGGCGTCGATCGCATATTGCTCCGCGTTCCTGAATCTCACGTAATCGGGCGATTCCTGCGACACCGGTATGATCATGTGTATTGCGCGGCAGCCGTGTGACAGCATATATCTCAGCTGGAAAAGAGCTTCGTATCTGTCGGGCGTGATCGATCCGTATTCGCCGAGCGTAATGTTGTTGTGTCCCGCTTTGTAGGCGTGGTTGAGGAAATTGTCATCGCTCCCGTACCACAGCCCGTAGCGCGTTCCGCCGTACGCCGTTCCGCACACGGTGACGGCCTCGACCGGCGAGAGCCGCGTGTTGGCCTCTCCGAGAAAACCGGCGACGGCGTCGCCTTCCGGTATCTGGTGGGCGTTGATCGCTTCCGGAGGGAATCCGGCCAGCAGCGCCTCCCTGTATGCCTCCATGATACGCTTGTTGACCATCATGCGCGTGTACAGCGACCACTGCGTGAAAAAGTCGCTCTTTCCGTAAGTATCCCATTCTCCCCTGCAAAGCGCGGGATCGTCCTGCTCCGGGTCAAACCGGGGCGCGTCAAAATCGGCTTCGGAGGCGAACGGCGTGCCGAAGCGCCTGTTTATGTTGTCGATGCTTCCGTAAAGGCCGAGAAGGTAATTCCGGAAGCCGCGGATCATATACACGTTGTAGTCCCCGACCGATCCGGCGACGTTGATCTCCTGCTCGTGAACCGGAGAGACGGCAACGAGCTTTTCCGGCTCCGCCCTTTTGCCCCTGAAATCGTCCGAAAGGCTCTGCAGATAGCCTCTGAGCGTGAGAAGACGCAGCTTATCCATCTCGAGGATGCCGTCGGCGTACGTTCCTACAAGGAAGGAGCTGTCGAGCTCGAGATAGTCGCCCGCGGCGTTGTCGCGCCCGATCGAACCGTAAAGGATATTCCCGTCGTCATCCCTGACCTGCGACAGTATCTGCGTCGCCTGAATGCGGTTCCAGCGGTGCGTGAAGCACGGCTCCCACATATTGTAGCTGTCATGATATTTTGAAGAATTCGTGAATCTGACCATCCAGTTCTTCACGACGTTCTGGTCGGAGTCGGTCAGGACGGAGCGCGCCTTTTCCGGATTTCCGAGCCTGTTCAGTATTTTCGCGGCAAGGTCGGTCCTCACGTGGTTGAAGGTCATCCTGTCGACGTAACCGTCGGGATTGTCCGCGGCAAAGGTGGAATAAAACCGGTTCTCGCGCCATCCGACGTTCATCCTGTCGCCGCCGGAAACGGTCCCGGGATAATTATAAACGTACGAGAAAGCGTTGCCTTCGTCCTTTGCGGTAACGATAAAACCGTCGCCGAAGGCCGACGAATAAACGCCGGTCGCGTCGCCCGGAAGGCCGGACGCAAACGGCGCGGCAGTCTTTTTTACGGGATCGCAGACGACCGCCCTGTTGAGAGCCGGAATATAAACAATTATGCCGTCGTTGTCAACGCCCGGTCTTATCGAAAGCTCGGCTGTCAGATTTCCGGCGGTCCCGTCATCCCCGGTCTCCGCCTCGAAAACGAGCGTATCGCGCAAAGTCATATCGGCCAACGAATAGATATTGATCCTGACTGTGGCCGTTCCGCCGCTGACGGATATATCCGCGCCCGAAACGGCAAGATATTCGTCTCCGCTTCCGCCTGCAAATCTGCCCGAAAGAAGCGTATATGGAGCTTTTATCCCGTCCGGCACGAAAGCCGCCCTGACAACGCCCGCGGTATCGAAAACTCTCACCGTATCCGAGAGCGTGCCCTCGTTCCTGAACGCGGCGGCGGCTATCAGGGTCTCTTCCGAATCGCCGAGCGAATACGTAACGGCGCTCACTCTCACGCCTCCGCGAACGTCCGGCGGAAAAGCAAGAAATTGAGCGGTCTTCGCCTGCTGCCGGTTAAACACTCTCACGAGAGTATAATTATCCGGATGAGCTCCCTGACCGGCAACGATCGCCGGGCCGGCCTTCACGTTCGCGTCACCGAGGCGTTCGTAATATACGCTCGTCTGGAGTCCGAGATCGATATCGGGAAGATTGTAAAAAACGGTATTCGTCCCGCCGGTCACTTTCGACGGCAGCTTCACGAACGCGTTTTTGAGTTCTTCCTCGTCAGCGCCGCTCAGCAGAAGCGAAACGTATTCGAGCGTGTATAGATCGTCGAACGGATCCGGTGCGTTTCCGGGTTCGGTCAGCACGGCCATTTTTCCGCCGTACATCGTGAGCTCGTACCCGGCCACGCTGTCCGCGGTGAGAGCATCCGTCAATGCGCCGCCTTCTTTTCCGAGAAGACGGGCACAGCCCTCCCCGTCCAGAACGAGACGGCCATCTTCATTTTCGTACAGAAGCGGGCTGCCGGTTTCAATGATCCCGGCGCGCAGATAAGCTTTCGTGGAATTTCTGTAAACAGCAAGCACGTCGTTCACCCCCAGAAGATCCGTCACGGCGCCGTATGAGGACGGAGAAGAATAGTCGGGAAGCGGCTGAGGAACGAAAACGCCAGTTTTTTCCATCGGAAATTTCGCCTCACGCGGCCCGCAACCGCACAGGAAAAGCATGATCGCGGCAACGGCGGCGCCGCACGAACGACTAAATAATCTTCCCTTCCTCTTTTTCATACGCGATCAGCCTCCGGTATGTTTTACCTTGAAACGCTGTATCTTGTTCGTGGACGTTTTTTCGAATTCCGTATCCCTCATTTCGAGGCGGCATATCCTCTTGTAAGCCGGAAGATCCTTGTTGATCCTCTTGATCTCGCCCCATATGAGCTTTTCGGCAAGTTCCGGAAGCCCCTCATCCGTCACGGGATCGCTCTCTGACGCTGCAGCCTCTTTCACGGCTTCCATATCCGGGAATACCGTCGTGCATATCTTCGTATCCTCTTCCGAATCGCTGCCGTCGCCCCATACGATACATTCTTTCACGTACAGAATATCGCCGATCTTCCGCTCGAGCTCCTCCGGATAAATGTTCTTTCCGTTGTTGGTGACGATAATGTTCTTTATGCGGCCGGTGATATAGAGTCTTCCCAGGCTGTCAATGCGGCCCTGGTCGCCCGTTCTGAGCCAGCCGTCCTCCGTGAAGGCAGCCTTCGTGGCCTCCTCGTTTTTGTAGTAGCCGAGCATTACGTTGTCGCCGCGGGCCTGTATCTCTCCGCGTCCTTCGCTGTCCGGCTGATCGATCCTTATCTCGATGCCGGGCATGGCGGGACCGACGGACTCGTATTCGTTGCCGCTGTCGCGGTTAACGCAAAGTATCGGCGATGTCTCGGTAAGTCCGTAACCCTGACGAACCTTGAAGCCCATTCTTTCGAGGTCGCGGCAGATTTCAGGCTTCATGGCGGCTGCTCCGGCAACGATCAGATGGATGCGGCCGCCGAGCGCCTCGTGAGCCGACCTGAAGAATTTCTTTCCGGCGTTGATGCCGAACTTCTTCAGGAATCCCGAAAGGCCCAGAAGGAATTTGAAGCCGATCCATTTCAGCTTGCTGCTTTTTGCCTGCTTCACGATCTTCCCGTAGACGTTTTCGAGAATGAGCGGGACCAGCATAAGCATCGTGGGCTTGTATTCGGTTATGTTTTTCCCTATATACCTGAGTCCGTCGCAGAAAGCCACGCGGCCGCCCATGCGGAAGGTGACGAGGAACGTCGTGGTGCATTCGTAAGTATGATGTATCGGGAGGATCGAAAGCATCGAATCCTCGCACGTGTGCTCCAGGCACGCAAGTACGCTTTCCATGTCCGTAAGAATATTTTTCTGGGACAGCATGACTCCTTTGGAAACGCCCGTCGTTCCGGAGGTATATATCAGTACAGACATTTTTTCCGGATCGATCACAGTTTTGTCATACCTGTCGTCTCCCGCTCCGAGAAGCTCTCTGCCGCGCTTCATAAGCTCGGAAAGCCTCGTTATTCTCGCGTTCCCCTCGGTCTCCGGAAGAGACTCGGTTTCCTCCGGGTCCTCTTCGTCCATTATGACGCAGAGAGTGATCTCCGGAATCTGTCTGAGTGCGCTGCCGAGAGATTTTTTGAAAATCTTCTCCGACACGATTATCGCGCAGGAGCCGGATTCAGTCAGGACGTGATCGATCTCGTCAGGATTCAGATCCTTGTCGACCGGCACGACGACGTCTCCGCATGTAGCGACGGAAAGATATGAAAGACACCATTCATACCGGTTTTCACCCATGACGCCTATATGAGACCCTTCCGGATAGAGGTCGCGAAGAGCGGTGCCGAGCGTTCTCGCCTCTTCGCTGAACTCTTTGAAAGTGACGTGACGGTACCCGGCGGGCTCGTCGCCCTTTTCCTTTTTCGTTTTGATCACGTACGCCTCGCGGTCTCCGTAAAGCCTCACGGCGTCGCTTATCATTTCCCGGAAATCTCTTGCAACGGGCGGCAGAGTTTTGTCAAATTCTTTTTTCATAAAATCTCCTGTCAGGACATGACGCTCCACCGGAGCTCTCCGTTACCGTACCGCATGGCGAGTCCGGTCTCTCCTTCAAAAGCATCCGCGTCCGTCTTGTAATACAGATAGATAACGTCGCCTGAATCATTGCCTTCGGACGGTTCGGCCGTGTATTTTCCCTCCCGGACCCATCCCGAGCTTTCAAGCTTCGCGATATATTCATCAATTTCCGGCTGCGATACTTTTACGTATCCGGCCGTCCATTCTTTCTTTCCGTTGCCCGAAGCGGACATGAAGCTTCCCGTTTTATAATAACCTCCGCCGAACCGGGGAGCAATATCCTGCGGAACGTCGTCGTAGCATCCGTTGTTCAGAAGAAGTCTCATGAAATCCGGGTCAGATGCCGCGAGAAGTCTGTAAACGGGAACGCTTTCGCCAGAAGGGCGAAGCATCATAAATTCGCTGAGGATAACCGAAAAAGCCCCGACGGTCAGCTTTTTGTCGTTAATGACTCCCGACGAAAAACCGAATCCGGCCCCGGCGGCGGCGCTCATAACGGCGCTGTCCGCGCCGGCGGCATCTCCTGACGTCCCGGCAGCCAGTCCGAGAGCCTTGAGACACATGCCGTAAGCCTGAACGGCGCTGACGTTGTCGTCTGCCTTCGCGGTCACGCCGCCGGCATCGGCAAAAAAATCAACGGTCGTCCCGACCGGAAAAAGTCTGAAATAATCCGCCGCGCGAATTTCGTCTCCCGCTCCGAGAAGCCGTTCAAGCGCAAGCACGGCGTCAAATCTCCTGATTTCCGAATTATAATCAGCCTCCGTACCGGGATCGTAAACGCCGAGCCTGACAAACAGGGCCGTTTCCTCCGCTCCGGTCACGGACAGCGCTTTTCCGGAACAGCCCGACAGCGCGAACGCGAGCAGCGTAACGGCAGAAGCGAATAACACGGCGGCGGCCCTGAAGGCCGAAAGCGGCCTTTTCCGACGCGAAAGACCTTTTCTTCCGCTCCGGACAACGTTACCGCCATATCCACAATGAATTATTCGTCTCACGGCTGCGCCCTCCGGCAGATCATTCCTTCGTTATCACGGGGCCTTCCTTCGTATCGGTCACTTTATATCCGAGCGCCGCGATGCGTTCTCTCAAAGCATCCGCGTCCGCGTATCGTTTTTCTTTCTTCGCACGCGTTCTCTCTTCCGAAAGCGCGACGATCTCGTCAGGGATCTCCGAGGCAACGGCCGCGGCCTGCTGTTCTTCGGCCGCCTTTTTCTCCGCGGCCTGAGCGGTCCCCTTTTCCATATCCAGTCCGAGGATATCGTCGCACGAAAGGACGAACTCGTATATCTTTCTGCTCTCCGTCTTATACCTGAGCGCTTTCCACACGACGCTCAGCGCAAGCGGGATATTGAGGTCGTCCGTGATCGCATATTCGAACTCGCTCTTCCATGCGTCCATTACGTTCATGCCGGAATACCTTCCGTCTCCGGGAACGGTATCTCCGATAACGGTATCTGGAGCGTTTTTGTGAGCCAGAAGAGATTCGTAAAGGCGGTTAAGAGAGGTCTGCGCTCCGTCGAGGCCCTCCCACGTAAAATTGAGTTTGTTCCTATAATGACCGTTCAGGCAGAAATATCTGAAGGCCAGCGGAGAATAACCTCTCCCGATAAGCGTATCGACGGTGTACGTATTGCCTAAGCTCTTTGACATTTTCCCGCCGTCAACGAGAAGGAATTCGCCGTGCATCCAGTAATTGACAGTCTTCTTTCCGGTAAGCGCCTCCGACTGTGCGATCTCGTTTTCGTGATGGATCGGAATGTGATCCACTCCGCCGGTATGGATATCCAGAAGGTCGCCCAGATATTCGCGCGACATCTCGGAGCATTCGATATGCCAGCCGGGATATCCCATGCCCCACGGGCTGGGCCACTGCATGATATGCTCCTTCGGCGCTTTCTTCCAGAGGGCGAAATCTGCCGGATTGTGCTTCTCATCGTTAACCGCAACGCGTTCGCTGCCGCCGGCCAGCTGCTCGTCGAGCCGCGCTCTCGAAAGCTTTCCGTATCCGGGAAATTTGGCGATATCGAAATAAATGCCGTCCGACGTTTCGTAGCCGTACCCCTTTTCGCAAAGCTCCTCAACGTATCTGATCATGCCGTCGATATGCTCGGTGGCTTTTGCTATGATCTCGGGCCGGTCGATATTGAGCCTTTCCAGATCCTTGAAAAATGCTTTCGCGTAAAAGTCGGCGATCTCGTAAGGCGACTTTTTCGCCTTCTTCGCGGCTTTTTCCATCTTGTCCTCGCCGTCGTCCGCGTCGGAGGTCAGATGGCCGACGTC
>CADBOE010000127.1 GCA_902796205.1 uncultured Ruminococcus sp.
GAAGAAGTTGAAAACGTCAAATATATCGTTAACTGCGCTCAGGCCGGAAACAAGACCTTCGCGTTCACCGTAGCCGGATACAAGGTCGACGGAAACTTCTTCGCGCCCAACCCCGAGGATACCGACGCTCCCGCAACGCAGCCCGCTACCGAGCCCGCTCCGCAGACCGGTGACGCCGTGCTCGCCGTTATCGCTATGGTCGTCGTGACCGTTATGGCCGCTGCCGTCGTATTTGCAAAGAGAAAGACTTATTGATATCCGGAAATGTTCTGATATTTTTCCGATATTCGCAAAAGCATACCGAGAGCTTTCCCGGTATGCTTTTTTTGAATGATCCGGTCGAACGTACCGTCGGGCGATATTCCGGATCATTGTCCGTTCTTTATTTCCGAAAGCGGGGTAATTGTCAATGAAAAGATCCGTGTGCCTGATCCTCTCGTTTTTCATCTTATTATCAGCTTTTTGTTTTTCTTTTGCGGATGAGACCGCGGACGTTGCCGGACTGATCACGATAACGGACGGAAAGCAGCTTAACGGTGAGATAAAAGCGGGCAATAACGTTACTGCCGTAACTAAAGGGGACGTTTTCATGTTCGCTTTTAACGGCACTTCCGATCCGATGATAGATATCAGGATGGACGCCGAAGTCGATACAGCCGAATATCCGGTAGTCGGGATCAAGGCGCGCCGTTCGGGTACCGAAACGGACGGCGAGATTTTCTATAACGGCCTCTACGGATTTGCGGACGGGGAAAAGTCCGTCAGATTCAGCTGGAATGAATCCACAGACTGGCAATGGCTCAGGATCGACCTGTCCGGCTGCGGCGGGGTCGGATATATGCGCTTCGACGTTTTCGATACAGCCTTGATAGATACGGTTGGAATGATCGCCGCCGTCGGTTTTTTCAGGTCGGAGGAAGCGCTGGACAGTTATGCGAAAACCGAAGAAGCAGGCTCTTTCGGCACGCTTACCGGTGACGCTTCGGTCAGTGAAACGATCGCAAAAGAGAAAGAGGCCGCCGTCGCTCTTTACGATACGGATTCGCAGGTAAATCCCGGATACTGGTTTTCACCTTACGCGGAGGGACAGAGCCTTTCATTTTCGCTTGAATTTGACAAGTGGTTTGACAGGGTATGGTTCGCATATTACGCGGCGGCGTATAAATTTCCCGTCCGGTTTTCGATTTCTGACGGTGGCGGGGAAACGGTCTTTACGGAGGACGTTTACGTGCTCAGCAACAGCGACGTAACCGTTGACCTCGGAAAACGCATAAAGCCGGGATATTATACGATCGTTTTCGAGGCGGTAGAGCCTCCCGCCGGAGACCTCCATTTCGTTATCGGCTCCGCCGCGCACCGCGAAGACGGAAAATATGAGCTTGAGATATCGAGCGTCGGAACGAATAACGTCGGCGGGGAGAACAACGCTCCGGCGATCAGGCTGTTAACGTGCGATCCGGATCCGGAATATACCGGAAAAACGGAAGAACCGGCGACTGAAGCGCCCTCCGTTACCGCCGCTCCCACCGATGCTCCCGCCGGGCCGACTGACGTTCCGCAGGAGTCCGCCGAAGCTCCCTCGCAGACGGAGAAAAACGACGCAACCGCGCCTTCCGGAACCGTAGCGGCTTCCGCTGTCCCGGGTGCCGGCGGCGGAAAATCGAATTCCAATACCGGACTGATAATCGGTATCGCCGCATCCTGCGTTGTGATCATTGCGGCTGTGGTGACGATCATCATCGCCTCCGTAAAGAAGAAAAAATGACGGGCGGTTTTCGTCCCGTTTTCAACTTGTGATTTTACTCCGATCGCTGTTTTCCGCGCGATGATACGGAATACAGACGGAAGTAACGGCGACGTGAACAGAGAAAGGTTTATCGGATGATTTTTATTAATTCCATAATCAAAAAAGCCGGCTGCGGAATAGTTTCGCTCGCTGCCGCCGCGTGCATATTGGCGGGATCGTTCCGCCCGTCGCCGGCCGTCGCATCTTCTCCGGCTCTTTCCGCGGAAAACCGAACAACAGGGGAAACAATTATGACAGAGATGTTTCAGACTTCGTCTGCGTTCGACACGGGGATCAATCACGAAAACGTCCGGCTCGGGTGGAGAATAATCACCGGCAGACGCGGCGTGTACCAGACGGCTTACAATTGTGTCGTGACCGAAGAAAACGGGACGGCGGCATGGGACAGCGGCTGGGTGGAAAGCGGCGAACAGACGGGCGTCGTTCCTGAAGGCCTGAAGCCGGAAACCGTTTACGTCGCTAAAGTGAATATCAAAGACCGGAACGGGCAGGAATCCGGATTTGGCAAAGAGCTTGTTTTTGAAACGGCGCCTTCCGGACTTTCGGGAAGCTGGATCTGCACAGGAAGACTGCTTCGCAAATGTTTTACGCTCGAGCAGCCGCTCGGGAACGTAGCACGGGCGAGATGTTATCTTGCCAGCACGGGCGTCATCGAAATACGCCTGAACGGAAGCAAGGCAGGAGATCTCATCTGGGGGCCGCGCAAGACGGTCGCCGACAAGGTCGCATATTATAATACTTTTGACGTCACGTCCATGCTGCTTGACGGCGACAATTGCGCAGGCGCGTACGTCAGCGGCAGTACGTACCAGAATCACGATCTTTGCGGAATGATACGCATCACGTACAAGGACGGGACAAAGCAGGACGTGATCACGGACGGCAGCTGGAGGGCGTGCTCTTCTTCGGAGATCGTCTCGGAAAATATTTCCAAAGGCGAGAACATAGATCTCAGAAAGAAAACGAACTGGGATACGCCTGATTTCAAAGAGAATTCTTCCTGGAAGAACGCTGAAACGGTCACGTTCAGCGCCGAAAACGGAGAACTGACCGTTCCTGAAAATGCAGGTATTTTCAAAACATACGAATCGTTTTCCGGCGACTATACGATAGAAGCGGTGCTGACGGTCGGCAAAGCTGTCGGCGCGATACTTTTCGGCGCCTCGGAGGGACAGGCGAGTCCGCTTATGTGGCAGGTCGGGACCAACGGACTTCGCATCCATCATACCGGCTGGAGCAATATCGAAACGCCGTCCGCGAAGGGCCTCGGCATCAATAAAAAAGTAACTTTGCGCATAGAGATAGCGGGCGGAACGGTTACCACCTTTGTTAACGGCGAACAGGTACACAAAGGCAGCTTCCCGAGGTCGCAGACGGACGGCGCCATCGGCATCCGCTCCGCGCCAGGCGAGGTTGCCGCATACGACAGAATATCCGTGATCAGGGACGGAAAGGTCGTATGGGAGGATAATTTTGATACCGCCGATTATTCAAAATGGAATTTTCCCGGCGAAACGAAGCTCGTTCCCGCGCCTGCCGGTACGAAGGTCATCCGGGAGATAAAACCGGTTGCCGTCACCGAGCTCGCTCCGACAAAAAAGGGCGAGAAAGTGTACGTGCTCGATTTCGGCGTGAACATGCAGGGATACGTCAGAATGAACGTACGCGGCGAAGAAGGCTCCAGATACGTGATCGAATATTCCGAAATGGTCGACGAAGAGGGGGATATATGGGCCAACACGACCGCGCACAAGCCGCTTTCCGTTTATACGCTTTCCGGCGGAGACGATCAGTTCGAGCCGAGATTTTTCTACACGGGATTCCGGTATATCCGCGTGACGCTTCCGAAAGACGCGGAGCTCGACAAAAACGCCTTTACGGCATGCTTTACGAGCGACGACGTGCCGCAGACCGGTTTCTTCGAATCCTCAAATGAAAGACTCAACAAAGTATTCGACATGTATAACGTTTCCCAGAGATCCAATATGATGGGGAATTATACGGATTGTCCGCAGCGTGAGAAGAACGGCTGGATGGGGGACGCCGCCGTAACGAAGGAATCCGCCGCGCTGCTTCTCGGCGACTGGTCCACCGCCGAGGCTTATTTAGAGGCTATGCTTCTCGGCGTACGGCCGAACGGCCGCCCGGAGATAATTGTCTGCATGCCGTCAACGGTCGACAGCGGCGCGCAATTTGATATAACGTGGGCGAGTGCGATATTCATTTTCCCGTACGAGCTTTATATGCAGACGGGCGACAGATATTATATCGAGCACAGCCTCGACACGCTGATCAGGGTGTTCGATTTCGCAAAAACATACGAAAAAGATTACATCGTCACGCATAACGTTTACGGGGACTGGGTCGGATTCGACAACGGCGACGATCTGGTGGACAGAGGATTTCTTTCCGCCTCCTGCTTCTATTACTGCGGCAGGCTGCTTTCCGGGATGATGGAGATCGCGGGGCGCGACAATTCCGGACTGAACAGCTATCTCGGAAAAGTTTACGACGCCGTGCAGAAGAAATATTTCAAGTCGGATTATTACGCCGGAGAATGCCAGACGAACAATTCTATGGCGCTCGATTTCGGACTCGTTCCGGAC
>CADBOE010000128.1 GCA_902796205.1 uncultured Ruminococcus sp.
CAGGACGGGAGGCTTCGCGAATTGCTTGACAGATCATTTGATTACGGGAATGAAAGAAATGAAGAATAACGAATTAAGAAATAATAACGATCCGGAAAACGGCTTCGGATATTCCGGCGGCCGTGCCGGGCGCGATAAGGCCGCTGATTCCGGCGGCGTGCGCCGTGAAAGCGACGGCGAACCTTCCGAGCTCATTTACGGACGTAATTCCGTATGGGAAGCGTTAAAGGCCGGCAACGACCTGAATAAGATAATCATTGCCGAAGGAGCGAACAGCGGTCATCTGAAACCTCTCGAGGGCCTCGCCAGAAGGAACGGGATACCGGTCCAGTTCAGACCGAAAGCGGAGCTCGACAGGATCGTTTCCGAAAATACGGGAGAGCGGAACGCGAATCATCAGGGCGTCGCGGCTTTTCTCGCCGCCGCTCCTTATGCCGAACCGGAGGATATACTCGCGAACGCGGCAAATAAGGGCGAAAAGCCTTTTATTATCATTCTGGACGGCATACAGGATCCACATAATCTCGGCGCCGTCATAAGGACCGCCGACGCCGTGGGCGCGCACGGCGTCATTATTCCAAGAAGACGTTCATGCTCGGTCACGGGAGCCGTTGCGAAAACGTCCGCGGGGGCGCTCGCGCACGTGCCTGTCGCGCGTGTGGCGAATATTGTCCGCACGATAGACTTCCTGAAAGAAAACGGCCTGTGGATCGCCGGGACCGATCTTTCCGGAGATACCGAATTTTACCGTGCCGATCTCGATTGCCCGCTGGCGCTCGTGATAGGAAGCGAAGGAAGCGGAATGTCCGGCCTCACCGCTAAAAAATGCGATTTTACTCTTACAATTCCGATGGCCGGCGGCGTTACCTCCTTGAACGCGTCGGTTGCGGCCGGAGTCGTGATGTATGAAATATTCAGGCAGAGAAGGGAAGCCGCGTCCGGTACCTGCAAAGCCTGAAGACCGGCCTGCTGCGCCTTCATGAAACGGGGGTAATTATGTCCGATAATCTTAAAAACATATTGAATAAGGAACAATATGAAGCCGTGACGTACGGCGACGGGCCGCTGCTGGTGCTTGCCGGCGCGGGCAGCGGAAAGACGAGAGTGCTTACGTACAGATACGCGTATCTCGTCAGCGAAAAAAACGTTTCTCCGAGAAACATTCTCGCGATAACGTTTACCAACAAGGCCGCTCTGGAAATGAAGAGCAGGATAAACGCGCTGCTCGGCGAAGCTCTTTCCGGCTCGTGGATAGGCACGTTTCACTGGTGCTGCGGACGGATCCTCAGGAGACACGCGAAGGCGATCGGCTATGACGAGAATTTTACGATTTATGCCGAACCGGAGTCTCTTGAAACGGTAAAGACGGCGATAAAAGAACTCGATCTCGACGAAAAAGCTTTTCCGCCGCGCATGCTGAGGGGAATAATAGGCAAATTCAAGGACAGGATGCTCACGCCGGACGAAGCGGCAGAGGAGGCGGAGGATTATTACAGCCGCAAGCACGCGGAGGTGTATAAACGCTATCAGGAGATCCTGACCGCCAGCAACAGCATGGATTTCGACGATATGATACTGAACGTGATCAGACTTTGGGAAAATGCGCCGGAGATACTCGATTATTACAGGAATACGTTCAGATATATCCTGGTCGACGAATACCAGGATACGAATATGGCGCAGCACAGAATGGTCAATATGCTTTCCGGCCGCGGCGGAAATCTATGCGTCGTCGGTGACGACGATCAGAGCATATACGGCTTCCGCGGAGCGGATATCGACAATATTCTCAGATTCAGCGACACTCACGACGGTACGAAGGTGGTTAAGCTCGAACAGAATTACAGATCCACCGAAAAGATACTCAAGGTTGCGAACGATATCATCAGCGCGAATTCGTTCAGAACGGGTAAAAAACTCTGGACCAGCACGTCCGGAGGCGACCCCGTAGTCAGATATACGGCCGGCGACAATAACGAGGAAGCCGATTTTATTTGCGGACAGATCAGGAGTCTTACAGGTACGGGGACGATGAATTATTCCGATTTTGCGGTCCTTTACAGGGTCAACGCGATCTCGACAGGCATCGAAAGAGCTCTCACAAGGATGCGCATCCCTTACCGCGTGTTCGGAGGCATGAAATTCTACGACAGGAAAGAGATAAAGGATCTCGTCGCGTATCTCAGAATAATCGGAAATCCGGCAGACGAATCCTCGCTCAGAAGAATAATCAACGTTCCGAGACGCGGCATCGGAAATACGACGGTAGACAATATCTCCGCTTGCGCGAGGTCGCGCGGAACCGCGATGCTCGCCGTGATCGAGTCGGCGGGTATTTATCCCGAGCTCTCAAAAGTGAAAAGCAAGCTTACCGCTTTCGCGGATATGATACGTGAACTCAGGAAGAGTCTTTCGGAGTGTGAAACGCTGACCGATTTCGTTCAGAAGGTAATTGACGAGACGGGTATAGCGCAAGAATATATAAACGATCATACGCCTGAAAGCGACGCCAAAGCCGAAAATATTTCCGAATTTCTATCCGTGGCAAAGAATTTTGAGGAGAATAACGACGAAAATTACGAATCGGCTGGAGCGATCTTCCCGGATTTTCTCGAATCGGTCTCGCTCAATACCGAATCCGACGGGACAGGAGACGAAGACGATCAGAACAGAGTTACTCTGACCACGGTACACAGCGCAAAAGGGCTCGAGTTCCCCGTCGTATTTATCGCCGGAATGGAAGATGGGATCTTTCCTTCGATACGTTCGATCGAGGAGGACGGATCCATAGCGGAAGAGAGACGCCTCATGTACGTCGCGGTTACGAGGGCGAGAGAAAAATTGTTCATAACTTCCTGTCTCTCCAGAATGATATACGGAAAAACGCAATCATATACGCCGTCCCGCTTTCTTAAAGATATACACGACGGCGATGCTGAGATCTCCGGAGCAGCCGCGGGGCGTTACGGTGTGTTTTCCGCGGAAAACAGGCGTGAGGCGCCACGCGGGCCGGTCTTCGGCCGGACTCCCGAAAGCTTCATCGGGTCGGCCGGGAAAATTCAGGGCGGAAAACAGGGGGGCTCTCGCGACAGGGCGGATCGGATCACCGGGGCGCCGGGGTCAGCGTTCAACTCTCCGAAAAGCGTCTCCGGAACGGCGGGGACCGGTTTTTCACGATTCGTTCCCGTACCGGGGCAGGACGGGGACAAGGCGTATCTTCGCGAAGTCGTCCGCGGCCAGCGCGTTTTTCACAAAAAATTCGGGGAGGGTACCGTGTCATCAGTCGCGGGCTCGGGAGACGCGGCGGTCGTCGAGATCATATTTGACCGTTCGGGAATGAAGCGCCTTATGCTCGCTTATGCAAAATTGACCGCGTGCGACTGAAAAACGCGTTTTTCGCGTGGCGCCGCCGGATCATATTTCAACATGACGTGAAATAGAGCGAAAAAGCGAGAAAAAGAGAGATAAGCTCTGATATATCCTGAAAACGGCCGCAATCGGGACTTGTAATGGAAGATGTAAATTGGTATATTACGCATAGCTGTTAGCACTCGCGGCAGTTGAGTGCTAACGGCTCCGGAAAAGCATAATAAACACATAAATAGGAGGAAGAAAAAATGACTATCAAACCGTTGGGCGACAAGGTCGCCATTAAGATGCTTGAAACGGAAGAAACCACAAAGAGCGGGATTATCCTTCCGGGTTCCGCGAAAGAGAAGCCTCAGCTCGCAGAGGTCGTCGCAGTAGGCCCCGGCGCCGTCGTTGACGGAAAGACCGTACCCATGGAAGTCAAGGTCGGCGATCGAGTTCTCATCAGCAAATACGCCGGAACAGAATATAAGATCGACGGTGTGGAATATACGATCCTCAAGCAGGGCGATATTCTCGCGGTCGTTGAATGATATGAGGGAGATGTATTATTATGGCTAAAGAAATCAAATTCAGTGAAGAATCAAGAAAGGCTCTTGTGGCGGGCGTCGATCAGCTGGCCGATACCGTCAAGATCACTCTCGGACCCAAGGGCAGGAATGTCGTCCTCGACAAAAAATACGGAGCTCCGCTTATTACGAACGACGGAGTGACGATCGCAAAAGAGATCGAGTTTGAAGACAGATTCATGAATATGGGCGCTCAGCTCGTTAAAGAAGTCGCTACGAAGACGAACGACGTCGCCGGCGACGGAACGACTACCGCCACGCTGCTTGCGCAGGCGATCATCAGAGAAGGGCTGAGAAACATTGCCGCCGGAGCAAATCCGATGATCCTTAAAAAGGGTATCGCGAAGGCCGTTGACGCCGCAGTCGAGAGCATTCACGAAGACAGCGTAAAGGGCAGGGGGCGCGACGATATAGCAAGAGTCGCAGCAGTTTCGGCTAATGACGAGGCCGTCGGCGAGATGGTTGCCAGCGCGATGGAGAAGGTTACGAACGACGGCGTTATCACCGTCGAGGAATCCAAGACGATGGGCACGAATCTCGAGGTCGTCGAAGGTATGCAGTTCGACCGCGGCTACGTTTCCGCTTATATGGCCACCGATACCGACAAGATGGAAGCTGTTCTTGACGATCCTTACATCCTTATCACTGACAAGAAGATATCGAATATCCAGGAAGTGCTGCCCGTTCTCGAGCAGATCCTTCAGCAGGGCAAGAAGCTCCTGATAATCGCCGAGGACGTCGAGGGCGAGGCGCTTGCGACTCTC
>CADBOE010000129.1 GCA_902796205.1 uncultured Ruminococcus sp.
AAATATTGCTTTATCATTTGTATCACCCGTATGAAGGATATACATTATTGCAGTTCCTTTGTCAAATTTTTCATGCGTGAGCCCTGCGCGCCTTCGATTGACACTTGCGGCGTCCGCTGGTATAATCGGACTTGTGGAAAATTATCCGCGCGGAGGTGAGAGAATTGACCCGGGAAGGAACAGAAAAGAGATCGCATTCCGGAAAAATATATACGGGACTTTTGCTCGCCATCTTCATTGCCCTCGGCGCGATCGTCGCCGGGAAAATTTCCTCCAACGTGAGAGAAGCCAGAGCCAGAAACGAAGAAAACGAAAAGCTGATCAGCCGTTACACGCAGGAGGCGGAGGAGCTCTCGGCCGAGCTCGAACAGAAGAAAGCGGAATACAAAGCGATCGAGAGCAGATATCAGACCGTGCTCGGCGAGCTGAAGGAAACGGACAAGGATTTTTACAATCTCTACAATATGTACAGCGGCAGTCTGGAAAACAGCAGGCTGCTTGCCGGGCTGACCACGGTGTCCGGGAGAGGCATCGTTATAAAGCTCGATGACTCCGGCCTTATACTGAGATCCATTGTTCACGATACGTATCTGATGGAGATACTGAACGTTCTCAAGGGCGCGGGTGCGCAGGCTGTCGCGATAAACGGCGAGCGGATCGTGCCCACGAGCGAGGTGCTGTGCCTCGGACCGAGCATCAGAGTGAACGGAACGCGCCTTTTCGCGCCGTACCGCATAACCGCCATCGGTGATCCGGACGTGCTGATGAACGCTTACCAGAACAGCAGGATATACTCGACAATAGTTTCACAGAATCTGCTATATGACGTGCAGAAATCGGAAAAAATAGTGATAACTTCATTCAGCGGAGATCATTACAAGCTGATAACGAAGCTTTTCTGACGGCCGCGCTGCGGGAAGGACGGGCGAAACGATGAATAATAACGGCGATAATATCAAAAACGAAAACAACGAAATTATTGAATCATCGGCTGAATTCGAGCTCAGAAGACTTTTCAAGCCTGATCTGGTCGGCAATTTCCGCGACGCGGATGACGAAAACGACGCGGATGGTGAAAACAACGCGTATGACGCGCAGGACCTGAATCGCCCGGAAGAGGACGAAGGCGGCGACGGACCCGAAAACCCGGCGCTTTCCGGAAACGGTACGGCCGGCGGCACGGCGGAGAAAAAAACGGTGCGGCGCAGGAGCGCGAAGCGCGGAGTAAATGCCGTGGTGAGAAACATATTATTGACGGCGCTTTGCATACTGGTAGGCCTCGCCGCGGCGCTTCAATACAAAACGGTGATCGCGCGCGCCGCTTCCAATCCCGACGCAGAGCAGCGCATCACGGAGCTTCTCGGCACGATAAATACGCTGCATTCCGAGCTCGGATCCCTTGAAACCGAAAGAAACGAGCTGCAGACGCGTCTCAACCTCGTCGAACAGTCGTCTCAGGACGAGCAGATTGCAGCCCTTCGCGAAGAGCTGAACAGCGTCCGCACGTTCGCCGGACTTACGACGGTTAAAGGGCGCGGCATACATATCCAGATCAATTTCGACGAACGCACGAACGTAAATATAATCCAGAGCAGGCTTCTTATGCTCATAAACGAATTGAAGGCGAGCGGCGCTCAGGCCGTCAGCATAAACGGTATAAGAATACTCGCCATGACCGAGCTCCGCGTAGTTGACGACCGTTATATCGCAGTCAACGCGCGACAGCTCGTTGCACCGTACGACATTTACGCCATCGGCGACGCCGGAAATCTGCACAGCGGAATCACTATGGGGGGCTCCGGGATCGTTTATCAGCTCCGCGAGATGACCGGAACCGAATGTTCGTGGGAAACGCAGGAAAATATCGTCATCAACGGAGCTTCGGACGACGAGATAAAAACGGACGCGCTTACGGTATTCCAGTGATGGTAATCCAGTGACGGTATTCCGGTGACGGCGACGGTATTTCAGTGACGGTATTTCAGCGAGGAAACGGAATTGAACGGAGTTTATGATTTTATAAAAAAAGAATACGGCGTGCCTGATGAAATATGCGCGCTCGCCGAGGAGACCGAAAGCCGGATAAAAAGCGTCTTTGAAAGGATCGACCGCGTACGTGATCTGAACCAGCTGAAGGTCCTGAAGAGCATGCAGAAAAACGGCCTTGCCGAGAGACATTTCAATTTTTCGACCGGATACGGATACGCCGACCTCGGAAGAGATATACTCGACCGCATTTACGCCGACGCATTCGGATGCGAGGACGCGCTGGTGCGCAGTCAGTTCATTTCAGGGACGCATACGCTCGCCGTCGCGCTGTTCGGCATTTTAAGGCCGGGTGACACGGTGGTATCCGTAACGGGAAAGCCGTACGACACGCTCGAGGAGGTCATCGGCATTCGGGGGGGAGACGGATCTCTTGCGGATTTCGGCATCAGCTACAGGCAGATCGGGCTGCTTCCGGACGGAAAGCCGGACCACAGGGCGATAGCGGAAGGCGTGAAGGGCGCGAAGCTCGCCATAATGCAGCGCTCGAGAGGCTACAGTACGCGGGGCGCTATCAGCGTGGAGGAAATAGGCAACATCGTCGAAACGGTAAAAAAAGCCTCGCCCGACACCGTGATAATGTGCGACAACTGCTACGGCGAATTCGTTGACGTCGTCGAGCCGGTAAACGCAGGCGTGGATTATATGGCCGGCTCTCTCATCAAAAATCCCGGAGGCGGGCTGGCTCTCAGCGGCGGATATATCGCCGGAAAAGCCGAATACGTCGAAAAGTGCGCGAACAGATTGACCGCGCCAGGACTCGGCAGGCACGTCGGATCGTCGCTCGGAAACACGCGCAATATGATACAGGGCTTTTATTTCGCCCCCCACGTCGTATCGGAAAGTCTGAAGGGCGCCGTGTTTACCGCGGCTCTTTTCGAGAAGCTCGGATACGACACTTCGCCGGCCTACGACGCGCACCGTTCCGACATTGTGCAGACAATCAGATTCGAGTCGCCGGAAAAGCTTGCCGCGTTCTGCAGGATCGTTCAGAGCGCCGCGCCGGTCGATTCCGACGCCGTTCCCGTGGCAGACGACATGCCGGGATACGAGGCGCAGGTAATAATGGCCGCGGGCAATTTCGTTCAGGGAGCGTCGATAGAACTGAGCGCGGACGGCCCGATGGTTCCGCCGTATATGGCATTTATGCAGGGAGGACTTAATTATATCAACATAAAGCTGGCGGCAATGATCGCCGCCGGAGAAGCTGAGAAGCCCGGATCGAGAGTGTGATCATGAACGGAGAAGAAAACAAAAGAAAAAACAGCGCAGCGAAGCTGGTAAAAGTCAACGCGGCCCGCGGCGAGAAAAAGCGTTACGACGCGTACGGATATGAGATCGAAGAGGAGCGGGCGCCGCACGGCGAAAACGGCGAAACGTTCTCTCCGAGGGAAGCCGGAGGGGATCTGCGCGCCGCGATAGAAAACGCCGCCAGACGGTACAGCGGTGCTGAACGCGATGTTCCGGCGGGACGCGAAGGTCGCGCGGGGCAGACCGCACGCGGCGGTCAGAGCAGGCAGAACGCCGGAAGCGCGCAGACCGGCGGAAGCAGGAAAAACGCGCCTTCAAGAGGCGCCGGAAGCCACAGCGCCCGGCTCGTCGAAGAAAAAAAAGCGCAGGCCGCGGCGGAAAGCGCAAAGAAAACGTCCGTAGAACGTCCGGCGGAAAAAAAGCCTGAGCGGCGCGACAGCAGGAAGGCGAGAGCCGCGCGGGCGAAGGCCGCAAAGGCTGAAAAGGCCGCGGCCGCGGCGCGCGTCCGCGAGGAAAAAGAAAAAGAAATCGAACGCGAGACGGCGAGGCAGATAGAAGCGGAAAAGAAGATGACTCCCGCGGAAAAGCGCATCCGCTACCGCAAGCAGGAGCGGGCGCGAAGATGGTCGGGAGCGATAAAGGTGCTCGCCGTTATCGCCGTTGTCGCGCTCATCATCGTTATTATCACCGTCAATTCCGGCCGGGGAAAGGGCGTCAATACGCAGTTTCTCTCGAGAGGAACGATAGAGGATTCCGTTTCCGGAACGCTGTCGTTTATCCGCGGCGAGATCCCGGTAAGCTCTCAGTTCAGCGGAGTGTTCATGCCGAACGTCAACGAAGGAGACAGAGTGTCGGTGAACGCCGTCGTCGGTTACGTCGTGAAGCCGGAATATTCCGACGCCCTTCGCGAGCTTAAGGAGACCGAAAACAAGATCACCGCGGCGAAGCATGCCGCCGCGTATCTCGACGCCACGAAAAGCAGCGAGATGCTCGCTCTCGAGGACGCCATAGAAAACGGAATAGACAGGCTGGCCGCGCTGTCAATGGCAGGCCGTCTTTCAGGTTATTCGGACTGCTTCACCGAGCTCAGCGCGCTTTTTGACCGCAGGAACGAGCTGGAAATGAACGCCGAAACGGCCGATTCATATATTTCCGGACTGCAGACCCAAAGGTACAGGATCCTGAACGAGATCTCGTCATATATGATGGAAGTCCGCGCGCCGGCCGCCGGAGTCGTCTCCTTCCGCACGGACGGATACGAGGAAAACGTGACGGCATGTTCTAAGGCGCTTGAGGCGAGGATCGCGGAAACGAATTTCGCGTCGGCGCGGTCGAGCACGCTCACGGCGGAAGAGCTTCGTACGTTCACGGTCCCGCATGCGGAAATGACGTTTACGCCCGGGTCGGCCGTCTCGAACGGAAGCACGGTTGCCCGCGTGGCGCCGGAATCGTCTTTCTATATGATGATGAAGCTGGACGGGACGAAGGAGCACCGCATCGCAGGCGGAGAGGCCATTCAGGTCTATGTTCAGGAGCAGAACGCGCGGTTTTCCGCGGCGGTTGTCGGAGTTTATACCGAGGGCTCCGATTTGTATATCGTATTGAGGTCGGACCGTTCTCTCGATTCCACGGTCTCCCTCAGGCAGGCGAAGGCGACTCTCATTTTCTCCGACGTGGAGGGCCTGAAGGTTCCGCTGAGAGTTCTGAGCGACTGGGACAAAGCCGGCATTACCGCGAGACTGACGGTGCTTCGTTCGGGTTACGTGAGATACGCATACGTGAATATTCTTGCCCGCGACGACTCGTATGCCATCATGAACAACAGATCGACCCTCGACGACGGGACCGGGATTTACGTGCGCGAAAACGAGGAATACATAGTAAATTTTGACAAAATCGAGGAAGGACAGGGGGTATAAAATTGTCTGTTGCCGATAATCTGAGATCAGTTTATGAAGAGATAGAGAAGGCGAAACGTGAGGCCGGGCGGAACGACGACGTCACGCTGGTGGCGGTCACCAAATATTCGACGCCGGAAGAGGTTCTCGAGGCGGCGAGAGCGGGGCAGACGGTATTCGCGGAAAACAGAGTCCAGATGCTGAGAGAAAAATGGGCGGCGTTCGACACAATGCGCGAAAACGGCGAGGATATACCGGAAATGCACTGGCATCTGATCGGTCAGCTTCAGACCAACAAGGTCAAATACGTCGTCGGCAGGGTGGAGCTCATACATTCCTGCGACAGGGAACAGCTCGCGGACGAGATATCCGTGCAAAGCGTCAGACGCTCGCTCGTTACCGACGTGCTGATCGAGGTCAACGTATCGGGAGAGGAATCCAAATCGGGAGTGTCGCCTTCAGGGCTGGAGGAGCTTCTTCGCCATTGCGCAGCTCTTCCCGGAATACGCGTGCGCGGCCTCATGACCATGGCGCCGCTCGGCGCGGACGAGGACGAGCTCACGCGCATCTTTACGGAAACGAAAAAATTGTTTATTGACATGAATATGAAAAAAATATATAATCAGCCCATGACTACCCTGTCGATGGGTATGAGCGCGGATTTCGCGTGCGCCGTAAGGTGCGGAGCGACTATGATCCGCGTCGGCCGGAAGATCTTTTCCTGAATTTCCGGGGCGTCTGCATACAAAAGAATTTTTCATTTACGTAAGATAAAGGAGGCTATTTTAATGGCAGAAGTTTTTTCACGTTTCAAGAATTTTCTTGGCTTCGGAAGCGGAAACGCCGCACCTGAGATCGACGAGTACGACGACGCCGTCGACGAGGAGAAGGCCGCTTTCTCCGAAGATGACGATGAGTTCACCGTGGTTACGAAGGATCGCTACAGCCGCGTAAGCAGCCCCGCATCTTCCTATGCGAACCGTCCGGCACGCGAACCGGTTCCGGAGAAGCGCTCCGAGCAGCCTGAGCGCGCTGAAAAATCCGACCGCACTTCCGAAAAGGGCAAGGTCATCAGCATGGGCGTAAATTCCAATCTTCGCGTCGTGCTTTCAAAGCCTTCCGCTTTTGAAAACTGCGAGTCGATCTGCGCGCACCTCCGCGGACAGATGACCGTCGTGCTTAATCTGGAATTCGTTCCCGACGTAAGCGACAGAAGAAGGATTTTCGACTTCGTTTCCGGCTGCTGCTACGCACTCGACTGCAGCATCCAGCGCGTGTCTGACCTCATTTACGTTATCGCTCCTTCTAACGTTGACGTTCTTGCGGAGATCACCGACGACGAAGAGGATACCGCTTATACCGCTTTCTGATAAATATTGACCGATCCGTACCGGACCGGCGGCTTCCCGCCCGGCGCCGGGATTTGATCTTGCCTTGCGTACCCGTCCGTTGACAGGGTGCTTTGAGAGGTTTTGCTTATGGCGAAGGCCAACGGCTCTAAAATTAAAATTAACTCAAACGATTTAGTCAGGTTTCTCGCGGCCGTTATTATTTTTCTCGCGACCGGGTTCATTGGGCTCGGCATCACGAGAATGGCGGTCGATCCGGGAGCTTTCAGGCAGGTGTTCCGCCTTGCCGTGCTTCCGGCGTGTGCTTTCGCTGCCGGATTCCTGTCGCTTATTATTTTGCGTCAGGTAAACGTATGCCTCGCTTCGGCAGTCTTTTCAAACGCGATCGTCTATCTTGTCGTTATGGGTTTTTCGTTTGCCGTGCTTCTGTGGAATCTGCTCTATATCTTCAGCGCCCTTATGGGACTCGCGATAGCGTATATAGTGCTCACCCACAAGGAAAAAGGATCTTCCTGATCAGAGGGGAGAGAGCCTTGTAAAAGTAATAAAAACCGAGATCGTTGGGATGGCAGCCGTCTACACTGGCTGCCATCAATTTATCTCCGGAATAGATCGACGCTCCGTTCAGGTAATAGATATTTGCGTCGCCGTTTCCGCGTGCGCGGTCGTACGTCGCTTTTATTATCGCGCGCCTTTTTCTGCTTTCCCTGACGATCGCGGGGTCGATCGAGAAAAAATCCGGTTTTGAAATAACGATATACGGAAGATCCGGCTGCTTTTCGCGGATGAGCTCGTAAAAACGGTAATGCGTTTTTTCAAGGTGCGCGGCGTCGGGAGCGTTGTGGTCGTAATCGCATATAAAGACGCTCATATCGAGTCCGCTGACGTAGCGCGCCGCCGCTTCCTCGCCCCTTGCCGAGCCGGAGAAGCCGAGATTGATATAATCGATATCGAGCCCTCTCGAGAGCATGCTCTGATACGAATTCGAAGGGCGCGAAGCGCAGCCGCCCTGAGTGATCGACGAGCCGTAGAAAACGGCAGGACGCGTTACGCGGTAGCCGGCCGGCTTTTCTGTCACTGATTTTTCCTGAAGGCCGATATACAGGCGCGAAATGTCATTGTACAGCGGAAAATACAATATGAGATCCTGCATACCTCCCGGCGTTCTGACGAGGCTTTCGTAGCCGTCAGAGGGCCCGGCCGGCGGAGTGAATATGCCTGCGAATTCCTGTCTGCCGTTTTTCACACGGTACAGGTCAAAACCTCTTATTCCGGTCGCGGGCATATGCGGAAACGAGACGGCGGAATTCCATTCCGCGTGGATGCATATGAACGGGGAATCGGTTCTCATGCGCAGGCGGATCCCCGACGTATTGGCGCTGAGTAACGAAACACCGTCGTTGATTCCGGACGCGACGGAACGGGGGAGGCGCGCGAAAAACGGCTCGTCCTCCGGGACGGACAGCTCGCGGGGGTAAGTTCCGTATATCCTGAAAATGTCCTCGCGGGCATCGTGCCATATTACGTCCGAGCGGCCGACGGATCCGGGAACGTTCAGATTACGGTCTGCGTCCGACAGTTTCACGCTGCCTCCCGGGCGTCAGATCCGGCAGCGTATGCTGCGCTTTTCTTCCGCTGATCTGAAAAGAAGATCGACGACCTGCATGAGTCTGATCTCTTCCTCGGGAGTGACGATGAGAGAAGCCTCTCCGCGGATGGAGGCGACGACGTTTCTGTAGAAGTCGCACCAGTCGGTCTGAACCTCGGGAAGAGGCAGCTCGCGCGTCGTCTCGCGCGGTCTGGGAGCCATCGTTCTCGTGGGTCCCGCCTCGGTGTAAACGATCTCGGAGGTCCAGCCGAGATCCTTGTCGTCGGCAAGCTCGACCATTTTGCCGTTGCACGCCCAGTCGCTGACGACCGCGGTTCCGTCGGTGCAGCTCATATGCCAGCGCGGCTGGATGATGAAACAGTTGGTGGAGACTTCGATCATTGCCCACAGTCCGTCCTCGAATTTCACGTACAGCTTGCAGTTATCGTCCACGCCGTCGGAATAGATTTCGAACAGCTCGGCCTTGACCTCGGTGACGGGCGTTTTGTCCATCCACATGAGCTGGTCGAGAAGATGTATGCCCCAGTCCAGGAGCATTCCGCCGCCGTTCTCTTTTCTGCCGCGCCAGCCGGAAAGAACGCGCTTCGACCCCTGCACGCGGCTTTCGACGAAATAGGGCTGACCGAGGCGTTTCGTATCGTAAATATTCTTGACTATCACGTAATCCTTGTCCCAGCGTCTGTTCTGATGGACGGTGAACACCTTTCCGGCGCGCGACGCTACGGCAAGCACTTCGCGCAGCTCGTCGCAGTTCATCATGACGGGCTTTTCGGAAATGACGTTTTTCCCGGCTTCGAGCGCGGCGATGGATATCGGCTTGTGGAAGTTGTTCGGGGTGGCAACGAGTACCAGCTCGATTTCTTCGTCGGCCAGCAGCGCTTCCTGGGACGGGTACACGACGAGTCCGTTTTGAGCGGCCAGGTCGCACCGCTCGGGAAGAAGGTCGTATATACCCTTCACTTCGACGCAGTCAAGTCTGTCGCGGATGTTCTGAAAGTGATAAGCTCCCATTCCGCCGAATCCGATTATTCCCATTTTCATTTTCATATGTACCTCCGGGCGTCTGCCTCTCTTTTTTGCGAATCGGCAGCCTTAGTGCATAGAATACTCCATCGCGCGTTTTTTTGCAAGCGTGAGCGGTTCCGGGAGACTGTCAAGTAAACGTGGGCACTTTTTCCTTCCGCCTTTTTTGTAGCACTGTCTTCTCTCGCCTGTAAAGGCCCGTTACACT
>CADBOE010000130.1 GCA_902796205.1 uncultured Ruminococcus sp.
ATGAAACATTTTCTTTAGATTTAAGGGGGTTTTAACCTTGAGTATTGAATATGACAGCGAAACAGGGAAAGACGCAAAGATCGTCGTTATCGGAGTAGGCGGCGGCGGAAATAACGCGGTCGACCGCATGATCGATTCCGGCATGCGCGGAGTTGAGTTCATCGCCATGAATACCGACAAGGCGGTGCTTCTGAAGAACCGTGCCGAGACGAAGATCGTTCTCGGCGAAAAGCTCACCCGCGGTCTCGGAGCCGGAGCAAATCCGGAGATCGGCGAGAAGGCTGCCGAGGAGTCGAGGGATGAGATCAATAAACATCTCCAGGGCGTGGATATGGTGTTCATCACCGCCGGAATGGGCGGAGGAACCGGTACGGGCGCCGCTCCCGTGGTCGCCGAGATGGCGAAGTCCATGGGCATACTTACCGTGGCCGTCGTTACGAAGCCTTTCGGATTCGAAGGCCGCAGAAAGATGCAGGCCGCATCCGCCGGTATCGAAAAGCTCCGTCAGGGAGTCGACTCGCTGGTCGTTATCCCCAACGACAATATCATGAAGGTCGTCGACGAGAAGGTCACGTTCGCGAACGCGTTCAAGCTCGTTGACCAGGTCCTCAGCAATTCCGTACAGGGTATTTGCGACATCATTACTGACGTCGGCGATATTAACGTCGACTTCGCGGACGTGCGCGCCACCATGAAGGACAAGGGCATCGTTCACATGGGCGTCGGCCGTGCTTCCGGCAAGGACAGAGCAGAGGACGCTCTCAAGATCGCCACGCAGAATCCGCTTCTTGAAACTTCGATCAAGGGCGCGAAGTCCGTTCTTGTATATTACTACGGCGACAACATCAATATGTTCGAGCTTACTCAGGTCACCGACATCATCCATGATCAGGTGAACGAGGATGCGCAGATCATTTACGGTGCGAAGATGGCCGGCGCGGAGGATGAGATGAACGACGAGATCATCGTCACGCTGATCGCCGCGGGCTTCGACGACGAGGACGACGGCGAGGTCACCTTCTCCTCCGATCCCGTTTTTGAACCCAAGCAGATAAAGACTCCCGCTCCCGCCGACAATCCTCCCGAAAAGAAAAAGGTAGTGGCGGATGACGACGACTTTACTGTTCCTCCTTTCCTGAGAACCCCCAGAAAATAAAAGTCGCTCCTGTTTCGGGCGAGTCATATGATGAAGTTTTCAGCTGAATCCGGTGCGTCCTTTTTCGAGGTCGCACCTTTCTCGTATTTCAGACCGTTTTTTTGAAAAAAACGGTCGCGGAGCGGAATGAAGCCGCACGTTTTTTCGTCTTAACAGTTGAAGCAGCCGGGAAGCGTCTGAGCCGTTTCCCGTTTTCCGGAGAGTCACAGCAGAAGGGAGCATTCGCGTTGGAAAAGCCGGCTGGCGACAGAGAGTTGATAATGATGTTTGAAAGGCGCGACGAGACCGCGCTTCAGGCGCTGTGGTTGAAATTCGGAAGCAGGAGCCGGCGCACCGCCATGCAGATCCTGAAAAATGAATCCGATGCCGAAGAGTGCGTTAACGACGCTTTTCTGAAGGTCTGGAACAGTATTCCTCCGGTCATGCCCGAAAAGCTTGGCGCGTACGTTGACAGCGTGGTCCGAAACGAAGCTGTTGACCGCTGCCGCATGACCCACAGAAAGAAAGACATTCCCGCCGATATGATCGTTCCGGCGGATGAGAACACAGTCGCGGACGGAGAAGACGGGACCGGGGAGATCGAAACGAAGGAAATCGTCGGCTTCATTTCCGAATTTCTGCGAGGGATCGATCCGCAGAAAAGAAGAATATTCATAGGCCGTTATTATCTTGAAAAAACCGTGCCGCAGATATCTGAAGATCTGGGTATCGCCGAAGGTACGGTAATGTCGACTCTGCACCGTACCAGGAAAAAACTTGCTGCTTTTTTGAAGGGAAAAGGGGTGGAATTATGAATGAACTGAAACTCGCTTCTTATATGAAAAAAATTCCGGATGATCTGGCGTCGGAATACGGTAACGCCGCCGGAGCCGCGGGGGTGAAGGAAAGCAACTTTGCCTCGAGCGGGGGGGACGGAGGAAGACGGAAAAAGCATGGAGGATTCATTGCCGGCGCGGTCGTGCTGGCTGCCGGGATCATAACCGGGATCGTCATAGCCGTGTCAATGAAAAACATTAACCGGAACACGCCGTCAAAGAGCGGAGGGTCGCCGTTGGTGATAGATGCTACGCAACCGGCGACGGAACTGCAGGCAACTCCGGCACCGGGAACGGAAGCGACGCCTGCCGGCCCGGACGCTACCGGACAGCCTTCGGAAACAGTGACTTCCGACCGTGTGGAACCGACCCGGCCGGCGGTAACGGAGCCTGCTTTCTCAGCGACCGCTTCACCTGATCCGGCGGAGAATCATACCGGGGCACCTGCTTCGAATACTCCCGCCGGGACTGAACGTACTGCTGACGTGACGGCGTCTACCGCGCCCACGGAAGTTACGGTCACGGCCACGCCTGTGACTGAGACCGCAACGCCTGCTCCGACTCCTGTTCAGCACGTTGAAGTGCGGGCGTCGCATATTGATTTCGCCGTTCCGAAGGGCGAGCTTTATCCGGGTGAATCGTTACGGATAGAAGCTCTGGTCATTCCGGCTGATTACAACACCGGTACGCTGAGGTGGAAGATCGTCAAAGGCGGCGACTTCGCTTCGATCGACCCCGTTACCGGCGTATTGACGGCAAAAAAAGGCGGTTCCGTTGTCGTTACGGCGTATATGGAGGAATATGAGACGAAAAACAGTCTCGTTTCGATATACGTGATCGGGTCGCAGGCCGAAACCGAGCCGGCCCACGAACAGGAGCTCGCCGCCGGATATAAGCCGGATGATATCTCGCCCGGCGACGGCATTACGGAGGAAATGATCAACATCCGCAGGAAATTCCTCGTGTATAACGGACAGACCCCGGATATTCTTCCGTATTACACACGCGGCAGTTCCGGAAAAAAATATCGGAACAGTCCGTACGGCAATGACTACACGGTCTATATCCGGTTGTGTGACATGAACGTCGATACGTACGTGAGCTCCGCGTTCAGGCTGAAGGGCGTGAAAGTGATATTCAGCGATATCAACGGCAACGTCGTAGGCTATTCATATACAAATTCTGACGGCGTTGCGGCGTTTACGATCAGAAAACCCGGCATAATCGAGAACGACCTTCCCGCCGGCGGCAATACGGATCAGGAAGTCGAGCCGGAAATCGACGTCGAAAACGCCGGACCGGACTGGCCTTATCTGTTCGTCGAGGCGCATATCGACGGGTATAAGATGGCTTCCGAAGTTTTTGCGGGCTGGGGCAATTCGCTGCATTCCGACGGTGCGCCGTTCAATGAGCGGTTTACCGGGCCTTACATGAACAGCGGGACGGCTGAAACGTTCGATTTGCGTTTCTGCGTCGCAAGGTGACTTTTTGAGTGTTGCAAGGCAACGGGGGACAGAGCAACGGTGGAGCGTGGAGCGGCAACCATTGCGGCAACCGGGGACAGACACCGGTTGCGGGAAGGTATGGAAAAGGCCGCAACCGGCGGCCGGGCCCGTGCCAGAACCCGGTTTGGGGCTACTTTTAACGCCCAAAACCGGGGTCTGTCCCCGTTTGCCGCAAGGATCGAAATTTTTTCCGTCCGCCAGCCTTACGGCCGGCCGTCCGGAAAGAAAAGCACCTGAAATTACGTTAAATCAGCCTGAAACGCACAAAACTCTTGACATAACCAGCCATGAACTGATGGAATCATACAAATCAGGAAGCGTCAAGCCAGCCAGCTTTTAAATTTGAACACAAGCTGACTTCGCCAAGATCAAAACAAAAACAAAACCAAAATCGAAATTGAACTCCCGTTTTTCTTTCGATTGAAAT
>CADBOE010000131.1 GCA_902796205.1 uncultured Ruminococcus sp.
GACCGCGATCCGTCCTCCGGCGGCGCCGACGATATTCTGTATTACGGCGCGTTCGACGTCACGGAAGCGCTGAAGCAGGCTCAGGGTGAGGTCAATACTATCTCCGCGCTGTGTCATACGGCCGAAGGAAAGGCGTTCGGCGCGCAGGTCGTATTTTACGACCGCGCCGGCTTTAAGAAGGGCAGGTTCGACACGGGCGACGGATCATGGGAGGCAATGGACGCTGATCCCGTTTTCCGTCCGTCTGAGTCGGCGGGGACTCATTATTATTCAGCTTACGCAAGCAATATCGATATGACGGCGCGGCGCGATGCGTATGAACAGCCGGAAGACCGGAAGGGAGCGTTCGGCGGGATGAGATTGACCCCTGCCCGTACCCCGGCTGTCAAGCGTTATCCCCGGAACGCCGCCGTTGTCCGCCGCCTCGGAAACGCGAAGGAAGGCGGGGGAATTGCCGCCGGAAACGCCGGAGGGTGCGCTTATTTCATAGATCTCGGCCGGGAGATCGTCGGCGGGGTGAGGATCGTCATCAGGGCCGGAGCCGCGACCGACATCGAGGCCGGATTCGGCGAGGAGCTTCTGCCTGACGGGACCGTCAGGTGCGAGATGCGCACCGGAAACAGATACCGCGAATGCTGGACGGTCCCCGGGGGGCTTTGCACCGTTGAAACGCCTGATCTGTTCACGTTCAGATATGTGAGTCTGCGCTCCGCGGGCGGGTTCGAGGTCGTATCTGCGTACGGGCTTGCCGTCACGGCGGGTCTCGATACCGGCGCGTCGTCGCTCGTTTCGGACAACGATACGCTTCTGAAGCTTTATGATTTTACGAAATATACGGTTGAAGTGACGACGCAGGATCTTTTTGTGGATTCGCAATCGCGCGAAAGGGGAGCGTACGAGGGCGATATGCTTATAAATCTGGCGGCGTCAATTGCTTTTTTCCGTGAAATGGCGGTGCCGGTTTTTTCTTTTGAATATCTTCTTTCACACCGCACCTGGCCGGCCGAATACGTCCTGGTCATGCCCACGGCGGCGCTGATGATCTTTATGGAGACGGGCGATAAGGATTTCATCCGGCGGGTGTATCCGAGACTTCTGTCGTCCGGTTTTCTGCGGCTGGCGTCTCCGGAGCTGGGAGGTCTGGTCCGCAGCGGCAACGCGGGGGCGCAGGGTACCGACGCCGTCCTGTATGATTGGCCGCCATCAGAGCGCGACGGATATGATACGAACGTGAAGTTTTCCGCTGTCCTGAACGCGATGCAGATAAGGGCGCTCAGGGATATTGCCCGCATTGCCGGCTGCCTCGGACTCGAGGGTGACGCGTACCGGTTCGGGCGGCTTGCTTATTATATGGCCATGGGTATGATCGACAGAATGTATGATGAGCGGAGGGGCGCTTTTTGCGACGGTATAGACGGCTCGTCAGGACGGTCGGAGCATTTTTCCCAGCATGCGTCCGCTTTCGCGCTTTACGGGCTCGGACCGGAGCTTCTCGGTGAAGAACGCACCCGCGCGATATGCGGTTTTTTAGGCGGCCGCGGCGGGATCAGGATGAGCGTTTACGGGGCGTATTTTCTGCTCGACGGACTTTACAGGGCCGGCTCGGCCGCTGCGGCCGCCGTGGCCAATTCGCTTTTGCTCGGGAACGGGACCGGGGCTTCGTCGGGGGTGTGCGGCGGGTGCGAGGCCGGGGCTTCGTCGGGGGGGTGCTGCGGCAACGATCCGAGAAGCTGGGTCTATATGATGGATCGGCTTGGCGCCACCGTTACGGCGGAGGCGTGGTGCCCGGAAAATAAGCCGAATATGACTTTTTCGCACCCGTGGGGGGCTGCGCCGGCTGCGTTGATCGCGCGCGGTATTTTCGGGATCGAACCGCTGGAGCCGGGTTACGCGAGGTTCAGGGTCAATTTCCGCACCGCCGGAATAAACGGAAGCGCCGGGATCGTTGTCCCGACCGTACGCGGGCCCGTGTTCGCTTCGTTCGACAGCGCGTCGGAGACGTATTCGGTCGTCTGTCCGCCTTCGACCGAGGCGGAGGTAATGATCTGCGGCAGGTGTGTTGTGAAGTCCGCGTCGGGGCGGGTGAGCGTGAGCGGTCCGGGGCTGAAGAGTGTGAGCGGTCCGGGGCTGAAGAGCGGGATGTGAATGACAGCGTCCGGCGGGCGTGGAATGGCCGGAGCCGCTGGGCTTGGAATGGTCTGGAGACGCTGGGCGAGATGAAAAAAAAAGACCCCCGGAGTGTTTCCGGGGATCTTCCGCTGTAGAGCGGGGTTCGTCAGCCTTCGATGGCAACGTATTTCTTCTCTTCGACCTTGGGCTGCTTTTCCTTGTCGGGAACGAACAGCTTGAGGATGCCGTTTTCGTATTTGGCTTTAATGTCTTCCTCGGTGACTTCTTCGCCGACGTAGAAGCTTCTGCTGTAGGTGCCGGAGAAGCGTTCGCGCCTTACGTAGCGGCCGTTGTCATTCTTTTCGTCGTTCTTCTTTTCGGTTTTTGCGGTCACTGTCATGTAGCCGTTTTCGAGCTGAACGGTGAGGTTTTCCTTGTCAATGCCGGGAAGGTCGATTTCCATCTCGTATCCATCTTCCGTAGCCTTTACGTCCGTTTTCATCAGGCCTGCTGTATTTCCGACGCCGAAGGGCGTATCAAAGAAGTCGTCAAACAAGCTCTTTCTGTACATTCTGGGTATCAACATATTCAACATTTTGATTCACTCCTTATCTGTGCGTTTGTTGGTTTTGTTGTTCTCGGAACCCTTTTCTTTCAGGTTCCGAGGGCATTATAGCACATGTTGTTAGCACTGTCAATAGGTGAGTGCTAAAAATTTTTAAAAAAATTATATAATTTTCAGAACGAGTTAATCGGACGTAACCCAAAGCATTGCGCGCAACCGGTGACGACCCCGGTGTTTCAACCGTGACTGCAACGGGGGACAGACCCGGGTTTCGGGCACGAATCACGGCAGATGCAACCGGGGACAGACCCAGGTTGACAGAATCTAAAAGTCAATGCGGAGATTTGGATATTCGTTTTAAATAGGGTTTACAGGACCTGACGTTTTCTGCGAACGAAGCGGCGAACACCGCGTTTGATGCGCCCGCCCAAATGTCGTAATTTGATCAGAAAAGGGCGGATGATAAATA
>CADBOE010000132.1 GCA_902796205.1 uncultured Ruminococcus sp.
AAAAATATCGACAAATATCGTCATTTCTCGACAAAAATCGACATTTATGGCAATTTTGACTCAAAAACAGCGAGAAAACGGCCTCTGAAGTCGAATTTTTCGAAAGTTTATGAAGCGGAAGGCAAAAAACTTAAGGCAGCAACGGGGGACAGACCCCGGTTTAGGACTTCCTTCAGGCTACCCCATCAGCTCCATTCACAGCCCAAAACAGGGCTCCGGCCCAGGAGCAGGGCCATACAGAAGCGTACTCAAGCTAAGAAAAACCACCGCTCCGGCCCCGGCCGCCGGTTGCAGCCCTTTCACGCCCTTTCTCGCAACCGGGGTCTGTCCCCCATTGCCGCCTCAACCATTGCCGCTGCCCCGCTGCTCTGTCCCCAGTTGCACATCTCTCCACTTGCTCCTCTCCCCCGTTGCCGCCCGTTCCAGATTGCGACGTCAGCGTCATTCTCCCCGCGTCATTCTCCCTCTTGATTGTCCCCCCCTCGGGATGATATAATCGTAAAGCGTTAAGGAACCACCAAATAGAAACTGACGCCGGGATGAAAACTTATGAAAATCATACAGCTTAAAAACTATACGCCGAGTCAGATGACCGGATTCGTTATTGTCACCGAAAACAAAAAAATAATAGTTATCGACGGGGGAAATACCGGAGATACTTCAGGGTTCATTGACCGCCTGAACAGAACCGCATCAGAGTATGAATGCGAATCCAGGATCAATCTCTGGCTTCTCACGCATCCGCACGACGATCATTACGGCGTTTTCCGCAGATTCTCGTGTATGCAGCGTACGGGACAGTACACGCTGCCTGACGTTGATTGCTTTTCGTACTATCAGTTGCCCGATGAATACGGCAGAACGGAACATCCGGCGCTCGCGTGGCAACTTCCCGAGCTCAATTCCGAGCTTGCGGCAACGAAAATTCCGTTAAAACCGTTCGGAAAGGGCACGACGTTCTCGTTTGACAACCTTAAAATCGAGATTTTGCGCGTCCCGAACCCGAATATTACCGCCAACACGATAAATAATGCCTCAAGTGTCATCCGTTTCACCGAAAAACGACCCAGCCACGACGATTTCGTATGGCTGGTGCTGGGTGACCTCGGCGTTGAAGGCGGCAGAGAACTTCTTTCGATGTACCCCGGCGGCGAATTGCGCGCCGACGCGGTGCAGATGGCTCACCACGGTCAAAACGGCGTCGACCACCCGGTATATGAGGCAATATCTCCGAGATTCGCATTCTGGACAACGCCGGATTGGCTCTGGACAAACACGCTGCCCGGCCAGGAGCCCGGAAAAGGCCCGTGGGCAACGCTTTCCGTTCGCGGCTGGATGGACGAGATCGGCGCTGCTCCGATCCGGGCCGCTGCCAACGACCTCGAATTTGACACTTTCACAGAAAAAATAAGGGTTCTTGATTGAAATGCTGAAAAAAGATAGTTCAAAACGCGCTGAAAACAGCCGGCAATCAAACGGCAGACCCAAGGCGTTCAAATTATTATCCTCACTCTTCATCATCGGGCTGATAATGTCGGCAAATTCCTATTCTTTGTCCGGCGCTGCCGCCGCTTTTAGTATTGAAAACCGGGGTCTGTCCCCGGTTGCCGCCGCCCCGCAGGCACCTGTTGCCACGGCCGAGCACTTCGCCGTTTCGACGGTCGACGCCACTTCTTCTAAAGCCCAAAACCGGGGTCTGTCCCCGGTTGGCCCCCTGTCCCCGGTTGCTTTGTCCCCCGTTGCCGCCGCCCCGCAGGCACCTGTCGCCCCGGCCGCGGACGCCGCAACGGCTGTCGACGCGGGCGCCGTATTGGCCTTCAACCTTCAGAATTTCACCGTGCTGACCGACACCGCCCACGACTGGTACACCGGCGCACGTCCGCCCCAGAAAGGGCTTTATCAGATAAACGCCGCGTACTCGCAGGGGGAAGGCGCGGTATTCACGTTCGCGAAAACCGACTCAAGAGCAGACCCGATGATACACCTTCCCGTGTACGACATCTGCTACAATATGAACCTTAGAAACTATCCGGTCATCGCCGTATGCTACAAAAGCACGGCAACCAACAACAGAGGATCGCTATACTTTGCCACCGCGGCAAACGCCGGGCTCGGCGAAGATAAAAACGTCGGCATCAGCCTGCCGCCGACCGAAAGCTGGAGCATTGCCACTGCCAGCGCCGCGAACAACGGCAACTGGACCGGTCGTCTGACACAGCTGCGGTTCGACGTTGCCTCCGGAGAATTCTCCGGCGCGATCACGGTACGCTGGATCGGATTTTTCAGATCAGAATCAGACGCAGTGAGGTTCGGCGTTGACGGCAATCCCGCAAAAAACGCGATTTCTCCCGAAAAAACAGTTTACGACCGCGGTGAACCGATCTCGTTCAGCGTGACGAACGCCGTAAAATCCGACTGGGTGGTGCTGGTGCAGAAAGGCGACGCCTGTTACGCGCCGTCAACGCACGAAGGCGACCTTTACATCAGCAGCTGCATGCCGCTTTACTGGACGGAGATCGAAGACGGGAAAGGCACGATCGACATTGACGTCTCACGCGGGATATACAACCGCCGGTTGCTGCCGGCAGGCGAATACGATCTCGTTTACCTTCCGCGCGGACGGTACGTCGAGACCGGGAGAACGACGATCACGATCACGGACAACGTTGTCCGCGAGCCCAAGCAGGTCGAAAAAATCATCGTGACGCGCGGTCCGGCGTCAACGGAAGAGCCGGATATTTCAGCGAGTCCGGCGACGGAAACAGCCCCTCCGGAGCCGACGGCGAAACGCACGGGGACAACGGCGAAGCCTTCTTCGGATTCGCACGGAGGCAGCGCGGCAGGCCCGGTGATCGGCATTGTCACGGTCCTGTGCTGCGCGGCGGCGCTGACCGCGTTTTTCGTTGCGCGGAGGCGCAGGAAATGAGGATCGACGCGTGCGGAAAGACGTTTTACAGCCGGCACATGAAAGCGGAAGACGCCGCTGCAGTGTGCCGATGGCGTTACGGCGGTCCGATGGAGGCGTACAACACCGAAGATACGCCGGAAGAGCGCCGGTCGTTTCTTGACGGCTGGCATTTCGCCCTTTCGCGAACCTTCGGCGGCCCCGTCGAAGCGTTCGTCGGTCTCGGACCGAAAGCGACCGTGCCGATCCCCCCGCTCGCCGGAATATACGGCGACGAAAGCTATACCGACTTCGCCGTAGGCCTCATGCCGGAACTCGTTGGCCGCGGATACGGAAAAGCGCTTATAACGGCTGCAATGCGCGTTGCCTCCGATTGCTTCCCCGGCGACGGCTTCAGAGCGACCGTTTCAGCCGACAACGTTCCGGCAAATAGAATATATGAAGAACTCGGTTTTATTGCCGTTGCCCGCGCCGATGCGGAAGTGATCTTCCCGGCCACGGCCGACGGAATAATTAATACAAAGAACATGGAGATCGTAATATGGACAAAAGACAAAACGTGAAAAAATCGTACACTGTAGTTATTTCGCTGGCGCTCGTTATCATCGCGCTTCTGATCGTTCTTATCGCCGTCGTGTCAAAAAAGGGAAATTCCGGCTCGCGCATAACGGGAGACCCCGCGGTCATATATTCGCCCGCCGTCGGAAGCGATCCTTCCGGCTCTGACGGCGTTTCCGGGACAACGCCGTCCGCGTCTGATCCGTCCGATCCGTCTGCGACAGATGCACAGCCGACCGCCGTTCCGACCGGGATCCCCACGCAGGTGCCGACCGCGGTCCCGACGGCCGTGCCGCCTACCGACAATCCGACCCCCAAGCCGCGAACGATCGGCGGAAAAACGTCCGCAAATCCTCTTTACGAGGGCAAGCGGCTCGTCGCGCTGACTTTCGACGACGGTCCGCAGGAGGGTATCACGAACGTGATGCTCGACGTTCTTAAGAAGCACAACGCGAAGGCAACGTTTTTCGTGCTCGGCGTTCAGCTCGAGCAGGAGGCTCACAGGAAGCTGCTGAAGCGCGCCTCGGACGAGGGCCATCAGATCGGCTGTCATTCATATACGCACAGATTTTTCAGCAAGCTCGACGACGAAACGGTCAAGTGGGAGGTCTTTCATACGAATGACGTCATCAAGGAAATCACCGGTCAGACCGTCACCGTTTTCCGCATCCCGGGCGGCAACAAATCCCAGCGGATCAAGGACCTCACCCAAATGCCGATCATTCAGTGGAATATCGATCCGCTGGACTGGATGCTGCTGAGCGGAGAATATATTCGCGATTACGCGTCGAAGCACGGTTTGTCATATGCCGAAGCCGAGTCGGCAATGATCGACGTTGTTCTCTTCGAGGGCATCAATACGACGCTCGAGGGCGAGGCGTATTATTGTCCGCCGGTCGCATATGAGATGAAGCACGGTTCGATCCTGCTGTTCCATGACGTCTACAGCGCGTCGCCGAAGGCCGTCGACCGCCTGCTTACTTTCCTCGAAGACAATTACGGCAATTACGTTTTCCTGCCGTTCGACGAGTTCATCCTGTCGGAGAACGATTCCGGTCCGAAGCCGGGGGTGGTTTATTACAACCTCTGGTCCGAGTAAGCGGCGAAAGGTGCAGTGGGGGTGCAACGGGGGACAGACCCCGGTTTCAGACGGGTTTCGCGGGCGCTGGTTGTCTCATCCGGGACAACTGCGGCAGGCTGCAACGGGGGACAGACCCCGGTTTGACCCGGGGCGCGGGCGGATAGGATAAGCGCCGTTAATACTGAAGATAAAAGGAGGAATGAATATTGAAAGTTGTCATTTGTTCCGATTTACATCTGGGCCGGTCGTTTGCGCCGTTCAGCAAAGGCGGCGATTTGAGAGCCGAGACTCTCAGCCGGGAAGAATTGGCCGTCCCCGGGAAACTGGCTGCAACTGTCAAAGAAAAAGGAGCCCGCGCTCTGTTAATCGCAGGCGACCTCTTTGACGACCACCGCTTTAACGATCAGATATACGAAGCCCTCCGGACCTGCTTCGAATCCATTCCCGACACGCACGTTTTTATTGCCCCCGGCAGCAGCGATCCGTACCTGCCGGAGTCGCCTTACCGCAGGGCAAAATGGCCAGAAAACGTTCATATTTTCAAAAACAAGCTGAAAGCCTTCGAAATTGCCGCCGAATCCGCAAGCGACCTTCCGGTCCGCGTTTACGGTATCGGCTGCACCGGGCACGGGAACACGGCCTGCCAGGTCTATTTTCAAAAACTGCCGGCGCCTGACCCGGCGTATCTGAACGTGCTTCTCATCCACTCGGCACCGGTTGCCGACGGCGGCATTCCGGACAGGCATTCGCTCGAAAAAGCCGGATTCGATTATTACATTTTTGGCAAAAGTCACCACAATTATATGCCGGAAACGGTCGGAAATTCTACTTTTCTGTTCCCGGGAGCTCTTATTCCTCACAGCTTCTGGGACGGGAATTATCCGCCGTCGTCCGGTAACTCGGAAGCGGGCAACGGCCTCTTGGCCGGCGAATTGACCCGCGGAAGCTGCGATCTTTCATTCGAGCGGCTCTTTTCAAGATGCCTTGAGGAGCGCACAATTGACGTTTCTGCAATTTACGGCGCTCTCACGCCCGGTCCGTGCCGCGAGCAAGACCTCACGGCGGCAAAAGAGTCTCTCAGATCGATGATCCGCTCCGCTTTTACGTCAGCGGAAAACGTTGCCGTTGCGGTCCTTACCGGAACCGCGACCCCGGAAGTTCGCGCCGTCATGCCCGAAGTCGAAGCCGAATTGGCTCACACGTATTTCAGCATGAAGCTCATTGACCGCACCGACCTCGTCGTCCCGGACTATCGTTTGCCGGACGGCAGCCGAAAAACCGTCGCAGAGGTGACGGGCGAATTCGACCGGCTTGCCGCGGACAATACCTGTCCGGAGGACGTTCTGCGGATGGCAAGAAATTTCGCGCTCGCGGCCCTGACCGGAGCGGCGCTGAAGGAGGACGACCGACATGACGATTTCTAATATCAGCATTTCCCTTTTCGGATCCGTTGCGGACAACGACATTTCTCTCGCTCCCGGCTTCAACCGCCTGCATTTCGTGCCTTCCCGCAACGGGGGACAGACCCCCGTTTCACGCCCCTCAACGCAGAAGTGCAACGGGGGACAGACCCGGGTTGCCGGGGACGTTGTCGCCTTCGTTATCGCGGCTTTTTGCGGCTTTCGGGGTGATCCGGGTGCGGAAAATTCAGCTGTCATTCCCGAACGCGAAAAATATTATCCGGATAAAGCGCACAGCACGGCAGATGCCGACAGTGCCGGCGACCATGACGACAGTCGGTACTTCGGAGGAGAACTTTCGTTCACAGAAAGCGGTCGCGAGTATATCATTTCCGCAAAATGGGGCGCAACGTTCACCGAAGACCGGGTTTCCGTAATAAAAGTAGGTGGAACGTCGGAACAATTGCCCGCCGGAGTATCCGTATGCGAAAAATTATTCCGCATCTCGCCGGACAGAGCGGCTCGTCTGATCCTTCTCCCGGAAGACCGGCGCGACGCTGAACTGATGTTTGACTCCCTTGCCGAATCGCTCGGCTCCTCGTCGCTCAACGGCGGTGCGGCCGGAGACGCGCTTGAAGCGTTGAACCGTTTTTTGCAGCAGAACAACGCTTGCCGCAAAACTCTGCTCGACCGCCGTACGGACCTCGAATCGGAGCTGAAAAACATTGACCGCCTCGAACGGAAGCTCGGAGAAGCGGCCAACGAATACATTTCCGCCAATGCCGCCCGCGAAGAGCTCGCAAAAAAGGTCAACGAAGACCTCGACGTGACACAGATCTCGGAATCGGTGCTCCTGACGGAGAAATACGCCCAGGCACGCGAGCTTCGCGACGATGCCGATGCCGTAAAAGAGGAGATCGAGGCGGAGAAAAAGGCCATTCGCCGCCGGAAAATTCCATTGCTCATACTGCTGTGGCTCCTCGCGGCCGTCGACGTATTCGCGCTCGTTTTGCTGATTCTGAATCCGTCCGGATTCCCTGTGGCAGGCCCTCTTATCGAAAAACTCGGGTCGGCGCGCCTGCCGGCAATGGCCGTCTGCGCCGTCCTGTTCGTGGCGCTGCTCCTCGGAATCGCAGCGGCGTCAACCTCCGGCGCCGGCGAACTGCTCCGCCTCGAAAGTGAGCTGAACTTCAAACGTCGCCGTTTGTCGGAATTGATGTATCCGGAAGGCAACGGCCCGGATATTTCCCGTTATAATCCGGCCGATCCTGATGAATTTTTCGACATTGTCGATAACGACCTTCGCGAGCTTGCCGTCAGGGCCGGCGAGGCCGAAAGATCGCTTGAGGCGACCCGCGACGCCCACGGAGGCAGTTCTGACAGCGCCGATTTCTCTGCCGGCAACGTCGGCAACGGGGGACAGACCCCTGTTGCGACCACCTCCGCACAGAATTGCAACCCTCCCTGCAACGGGGGACAGTGCAACGGGGGACAGACCCCGATTTCTACCCCGGTCGCCAGGCTGGCTGCCCTCACCGAAGCACGCGCCAGATGGTCTGAGCGCAAAAAAACTTATTCCGAAGAACTTGCCCACCAGCGGCCTTACGCCGAAGTCAAGGAAGAGCTTTTTGCCGTCGGGGACGAGATCGCGCTCGCAGAACGCCGTACAGAAGCAATCCGGCTCGCTGAGGAAATTATCAACCGTAAAAGCAGAATCCTGGACTCAGGTTTCTCGGGCAGGGTCGAAAGTCTCGCCTGCGCGTCGATGTCGTTGCTCACGGGCGGAAAACGCACACGCGTCGGTTTTACGTCCGAGCTTCAACCGTACGTTGACAACGGAGACTCAGGGCGCCAATGGCCCGAGGATCTTGATCCGCAGACCTCCGGTCAGCTGATGATGGCGGTCAAGATGGCCGCTATGACGATCGCCGTTCAGAAAAAAGCGCCCGCAGATAACCTTTTCTCCGGATCAGAGTTGCCTCCTTTTGCAGGACTCCTCATTCTGGACGATCCGTTCGCGGCTTTTGATGCAAGCAGCCGAATTCTTGCCGAGAAAACCCTCTCCGATTTTGCCGCGTCCGGCGTGCAAATAATATATACAGATTCGGATTCGGCGGAATAACCGAATCCCGGACCGAAAAACCGGGGTCTGTCCCCGGTTGCTGTCCCCGGTTGCGTCCCCAGCTGCACCTTCCGCTGTCCCCGGTTGCGTCCCCAGCTGCACCTTCCGCTGTCCCCGGTTGCGTCCCCGGTTTCACCTTCCGAACCAGCCGTACTCCTCCTCACTCGCCACACGTCTGGAAATAACGGGAAATATTATTGACCGGGCGGAAATTATTGGAAAATAAATTCCGAAAACCCTTGCTGCAACCTGATTTCCGCCCCTGCCCGTTTCAATAGCATTCGCACGGTAACCCGGGTCTGTCCCCCGTTGCACCCCGTTGCACTGTCCCCAGCTGCACAGTCATGTCCCACATTTCACAATCATACAAAAAGCAGGACAAACCCGGAAATCACAACGAAAGCCCGACGCAGCGGTCGGGCCTGAATCGTTGTCGCCGATTCCACGGCAATAACTAACTACTTTTCAACAACAAAAGCAGGCATCGGGATCCCGTCGCCGCTGCAAAGATTCGCCTTATCCGCCGAACCGTCCGGATTCATTCCGTAACAGACGGACACTGCCGAGCGCGAAGGAATAATACGTATCGTCGAACCGTCGACCGTCTCGAAATCGCACGACATGCTGTCGCCATACTCGTCCCTTGCGGAAAGCCCGCGGATATTGCCTCCGTCGACCGTCTTCAGTCCGTCGCCGACGTGTTTGAACGTTACCGTTATCGACCCGTCTTTGTTCCAGACGACCTTGTCCGGCTCCGGCGCAAGCGCATGATCCTCACTCCCCTGCCCGTACGTCAGCCAGGCGGCAATTCTTGCGGCGCGCCTGCCGATCTCCAGCTTGTAGATCGGGTGGGCCCAGTCGGGATCCCCGGTCCTGAAGCCCTGGTCCATCGCGGTAACAATGTACGCGTTGTCCATCATCCGGCACGCGCTGAACTGCGCCGCCCGAATCTGCGGAAGCTCCGGCCACGTGAACGTTCCCTCGCCGAGGTGGGAGCTCAGCTGGATCTCGATCAGCGGAAAATCAATACCCCAGACCTTGCGATACTCCGAAACAGTGCGCACGAGATTCGAGGCATAATTCAGATATTGTCCGCCGCCGCATTCGCTCTCGCCCTGATAAAACAGCATGCCGGTGATGCGGTTTTTCGTGAACGGATAAATGAGCGAATTGTAAAAGCCTCCGGCCGGCACGGAAGGAGCGGTCGAGAATCCGAGTTCGGCGGCAAGCGGACCGGGCATCAATTCGTGCAGCGTCGACCCGCCTGCGGCCGCCATCACGAGTCCGAGCGGGACGTCAACGCTTCTGCTGAGCTCTTTTGCGAAATAATAACCGAGCGCGCTGAACCATATCGTTGCGGACGGCGTTGTTTTCTCCCATTTCCATTTTTCGTTTATCGGCTCATCCTGCGTCTCCGTCAGATCGATTTCGCCGATCGCGTCCATTACAGCCTGCCTCGTCTGAACAAAAATGCGGATATTGTCCTCTTTTTTGATCTCTTTTTCATATCCGGGGGTTGCGGCGAGGCATTGTCCCAGCGTTAATTCCGCGTTTGACTGTCCGGAAACGACCCAGACGTCACCAACCAGAATATCTGAAAATTCCGTTGTTTTTCCGTTTTTGGGATAAATTTTGAGCGTCTGCGGCTCAGCGGTTGCCTCGTGGGACGAAAATTGCATGAGCCAGCGCCCGTCGTCGCCAACTGTCGCATATCTCTTTTCTCCCATAAATTCGCCGTAAATAACGCCGCCGACAGACTCAGAAGTGCCAAAAACGTTAAAATATGCATTTCTTTGGACGACCATGTCAGAGGACAGCGTTCTGTTTACGCTGTATATGACCTCCGCTCCGGCGTCGTCAATTTCCGGCTGCGCCGTCAGTGCCGGCGGGGCAATATTTGTCCGGGGCAATTTTTCCTCTCCGTTTTTCACGCACCCGGCTCCGGCGAGGATGCTCGCGGTCAATACGATCAGCACGACTGCTGCCAATAATCTGAATTTTCCGGGAGTTCTTTTTCTCATAATCGTTTTCTCTGTTGCCTCCGGTTTAATTTTTTGCTTAGTTTAACACCGGCAGGGGTCGGAATGCAACCCTTAGCGTTGCCTGAAACGGGGATCTAAACCGGGGTCTGTCCCCCGTTGCATCATTCTCTACCGGCAGGAGAGTTGCGGAAAATAACGGGAAATAAAATCGTAAAAGCCTTATGGCCGCGTGATTTCCGTCGTTTCGGTATCCGTGTTTGAAATTACCGAAACCCGGGTCTGTCCCCCGTTGCGCTGTCCCCCGTTGCGCCATCCCCCGTTGCGCCATATCCCCCGTTGCACCCGCTTCTGCTAGCAAACCCTACGGCCTCACCACCTGCCGCCGGGCCGTCCGCCTCCGGGCCCGCCATTGTGCCCGGCCGAGCCAACCGTTGACGCCGTCTGGGCCCATTCAAGAACCGTTTCCGTTTCTCCCCGAACGAGCGAATACGAGCCGTTCAGGGAAAGACCGTCGGAAGCGATCCATATCGAACTGTAACTGCCCGCGAGGCTGAAAGAAAGAACGAGATTGCCCCCGGAATCCTTCAGCGCATACTCGCCGGCCCTGAAGGACGTTCCCGACGAAACGAAAGTATTGACCGATCCGGAGCCAGGCGTTTCGCAAATGCCGCCGAGAGCAACAACCGTTCCGCCCGTTACGCTGATCGCGCCGTCAACGTCGATCGACCCCGCCATGCCGCCCTGACTGCTGCCGCCTTTTACGATCACAAAGCCGCCCGACACCGTGATATTGCCGTTGGAATCGATGCCGTCAGTGTCGCCGGACGGCGTTGTCACATCAAGATAACCGCCCGTGACGTTGACGAGCGGCCGGGAATTGCCGGCGCACGCGTTTACACCGTCGTCCGCGGCATTCACGAAAACAGTCCCTCCGGCAAAATTGACGACGTTGCCCTCGATCCCCTCGTGCGATTCGGCGACGTTGACGGAGCCGTCGGAAATCGTCACTTCGTTGTCCGCGTGAATGCCGTCGTCAGCCGAAACGATCGTGACCGAGCCGCCGGAAATCGTAACGTTGCCCGCACCCTTCGCCCCGTTTTCGAGAACATCTCCGCCGTTCGCGTGGATGCCGTCGTCGCCTGCGCTGATGCTGACCGAGCCCGATGAAATCCGGACCTCGTTCGCCGCCTTGATTCCCTTCGACGAATACGCGGTTTTGGCGGAATTTCCGCCGCCGGAGGAAAGCCGCGCCCAGTCGCCGGAGATCGATCCGCCGCCGGAGGCGCCAATAAGATACGCGTTCATTGCCGTGTTTATACTCTCGCCGGCCGTTTTCGACGTCGCCGCGGACAACGACGGCGCGCTCCCGCTGCCGAAAATGCAGAAAACGACGCTTCCGAAATCGGAGGGCGCGTTCAGTGCGAGGGCGTAATATGACGCTCTTCTGCCGTTGTAGACCATCGTCTCGTATTCGCCTCTGACCCACCGGCCGTTCCCGTCGTCAGAAGCGGAGCCGCCGTTGTAAAAGTATGCATAATATTCAGCTGACGTTGAATAAACAGAAGCGGGCACGATCAGGTACAACTTGTTCCCCGCCTGCGCCTGCGACTCGTAGCCGGAATATTTCGACGTGAATATATTCACCGTTGCATTGCCGCCGATCACGGCGTCGTAAGCCGCGTCGATGCCGTCCTGCGCCGCGTAAACGTCGACCTGCCCGCCGGAAACGGTGACCGTCCCGCGCTGTTTTCCCTTGGACGAAACGTCTGTCGCCGACGTTTTTATGCCGTCGCCGCCGGTAGATATCAGAACGAGCTTCCCCGACTCGACCGTCACCGAATCGTTGCCTTTCAGCGCGTTGCCCGGAGCGGTAACCTTCAAAGTGACGTCTTTGACGGAAAGATCATCTTTCGACTTGATGCCGTTATCGAAGCCCGCCGTTACGATCAGCGTGCCGCTCCCGGTTATTTTGAGGTCACACGCGGAAAAAATCGCTCCGCTCTCGTTCAATTCGCCGTCCGCCGTCTCGTTCTCCGCCGGATTGCGGCCGTCAGTAATGACGTTGTACGTTCCCGCAGCCGCTTCCACGGTAAATTTGTCTCCTCCGGTCGCGGACAACGGCGCTCCGTCGCGGCACGTTATCGCCGCGTTGTTCAATATGACCGTGACCTGGCCGTCCTCTTCGCCGGGATCGATAACAATACGGCCGCCGTCGAGATTTCCGGTTACGGTGTACGTTCCCGATCCGGTTATCGTATAGACGCCGTTTCGCGCATCAACGGCACCGCCGTTTCCTGTTACGGAAAAGGCTCCGGTCGCGGCGGTCCCGTTTTCGGCCGGATCTGAAAGCGTTGAGTTTTCCGGGACTGAGGTCGCATCCGTCTGGGTCGTCCGCGCAGTCGAGATTCCTTCGGCAGGTGTCACGGACGGAGCTTTTCCGCTGCTGTCGCCGTTGCCGCCGCATGCTGAAACAGTGAGTAATAATCCTGCGATCAGCGCCGCAATTCCGGCCGCGCGG
>CADBOE010000133.1 GCA_902796205.1 uncultured Ruminococcus sp.
CGCCGTGTCGGTATTTGTGATAGTGATGGCTTTTCTCGGCAGGAGCCCCGAAAGCATCATCTCATCTCCGACAGCCACGAACAGGGTGGTGGAGCTTCCGTCCGGCACACCGCCGCAAACGTCCGGAGCCCTGAAGCCGGAGCCGACCGAAGCGCCGACTGACGAACCGACCGCCGAGCCGACGGAGGAGCCTACTCCCACGCCCGTCGTCCGCCCGGAAATAGATCCTTCGGATTTCAGCCATCTCTCGACGAAGGCGTATGAATGGAGCATATACGGGACGGCGAAGACCGAGGGCGATCCCGAGACGATCGAATATACGATTGATTCCGGGGCGCTGAAGGCGGCGGACGGATATGAATATATCTACAGGATAACCGGCGGACCGGAAAAGACGGTCTATCTCACGTTCAATCTCGGATTTGAAGATAAAACGAAACCCACGCTCACGATCCTCGAAAAGCTGAAAGCAAACGACGTGAAGGCCGTATTTTTCATCGCGAAAAATTATTTTGAGGAAAATCCCGAAATCGTCCGCGAGATAATCGACCGGGGGCATATCGTAGGCACGCGGGGCGACATATTCGCCTCCGGATACGGCGGCACCGGCATGCCTTATCTCTCCACTGAAGATTTCAGCGACAGGATGTGGGAGATCGAGGAGCTGTACCGCAAAATTGCCGAAAAGGACACGCGGATGATCTTTTACAGGCCGTCTGCATTCTCGTCGAGAGATATGGCGCTCGCGGAGGCGATGGGCTATAAAGTCGTTTTCAAAACTTACGATTACTACGACTGGGACGAGGACGTTGTTGACCGCAACAAAGCTCTCAGCCAGCTTCTCAAAAATACAAGAAGCGGCATCATACTGCAGCTTTCGTCGTCGAAGGTAAACGCCGAGATCCTTACCGACTATATTGTCGCCGTGAAGGACCGCGGATACACGTTCGGGGTGCCGGAGCAGTAAACGGGCCGTAAACGCCGGAGGACGGCTGTCCCGCCGGCAGACAGGAGATATGAATGACCGAAGACAGTAACAAGGAAAAATTGAAGGGCGTGCTTACCGTTATCGGGAAAGACCGCGTCGGAATAATAGCGGCGCTGTCGGCAAAGCTCGCCGGAGCGAACTGCAACATTCTCGACATCAGCCAGACGACGATGGACGATATATTCACGATGACGATGCTCGTGGACGTTTCAGACGTAAAGGGCGGCTTCGGCCCGCTCGCGAAGGCGCTTGAGGAGCTCGGCGATTCAATGGGGCTGCGCGTGAGGCTGTGCCACGTCGATATATTCAACGCGATGCATAAGATCTGAGGAGGGCGCCGTGTTCATACCTACAGACGAGATCATCCAGACCGTGAGGATGATACAGCAGGAGCATCTGGATATACGCACCGTGACGATGGGGATAAATCTTCTTTCGTGCGCGAGAGGGGACGTTGACGCCACCTGCGCGCTCGTATATGAAAAGATCACGTCGAGCGCCGCCCGTCTCGTAGAAGTGTGCTGCGGGATAGAAACGGAGCTCGGGATCCCGATCGTGAACAAGCGCGTTGCCGTCACGCCGGTCAGCCTCATTGCCCCCGCCGATCCGGAGGGGTGCGTAAAGCTCGCGGTAACGCTCGAAAAGGCGGCCTCGGCCGTCGGCATAAATTTTCTCGGCGGCTATTCGGCGCTCGTGCACAAGGGAACGACCCCGTCCGAAAGGGCGCTCATCGGGTCCATACCCGAGGCGCTTCTGAACACGTCGAAAATCTGTTCAAGCGTGAACGTCGGAACGACCAAGGCCGGAATAAATATGGACGCCGTCCGCGACATGGGAAAGGTGATAAAGCGCGCCGCTGAGCTGTCCGCCGCAAGCGGAGGATCTTCGTGCGCGAGACTCGTCGTTCTCTGCAACGCTCCGGAGGACAATCCGTTCATGGCGGGGGCGTTTCACGGCATCGGAGAGCCCGACTGCGTCATAAACGTGGGCGTCAGCGGGCCGGGCGCCGTAAAATGCGCCATCGAGCAGGTAAGGGGATGCGATTTTACCGTGCTCGCCGAGACCGTAAAAAAGACGGCTTTCAAGATAACGAGAGCGGGGCAGCTCGTTGCCGGGCTCGCAAGCGCGAGGCTCGGAGTACCGTCGGGCATAGTCGATCTTTCTCTCGCTCCGACGCCCGCGGTCGGAGACAGCGTTGCCCGCATCATAGAGGAAATGGGCGTCGGCCGTTGCGGCGCTCCGGGAACCACCGCCGCTCTCGCTCTGCTGAACGACGCGGTGAAAAAGGGCGGACTGATGGCTTCGTCCCACGTCGGAGGACTTTCGGGAGCGTTCATACCGGTGAGCGAGGACGAGGGCATGATCGACGCCGTGCGGAAGGGAAGCCTGTGCATTGAAAAGCTCGAGGCGATGACGTGCGTATGCTCTGTCGGACTTGACATGATAGTCGTTCCGGGCGGCACAGAGGCGCATACGATATCGGCCATAATTGCCGACGAAGCCGCCATCGGCATGGTAAATTCGAAGACGACCGCCGTCAGGATCATTCCCGCCCCGGGGAAGGACGTCGGCGACACGGTCGAATTCGGCGGACTGCTGGGCTCGGGACCCGTCATGAGCGTGCGGCAGTACGATGGAAACGGCAGCAGCCGTCTGTTCATAGAGCGCGGAGGCCGCATTCCCGCACCGATGCAGAGTCTTAAAAACTGATATGGATATATTGAAGGATCAGTTTGACGCCGTTTACGGATTCGCACGCGAAACGCTTTCCGCGGAACGGTTCTCGCACAGTCTCCGCGTCGCCGAGGAGGCTTCCCGGCTCGGACGGGCGGCGGGAGAGGATACGCGAAGATGCATGCTTGCGGGGATCCTTCACGATATCTGCCGCGAATATACGGCGGAGCAGTATTCGTCTCTCGGGTTTACGGAAGTCCCGTTTTGCTGCGATCCCGCAAACGGAAAATTCGACCGCGCGCTGATGCACGGAATGGCCGCTGCGGAAACCGGCAGGAGGCGGTTCGGAATAACGGACGAACGCGTGCTCGAGGCAGTGTCGTGGCATACTACCGGAAAACCGGGAATGTGCAGGCTGGCGGCGGTAATATTCGTCGCCGACTATACGGAGCCGGGGCGCGAAGGGGAATTCTTCGACCGCGTAAGGCGCGCCGCAGAATGCTTCGGGCTCGCCGCCGCGGTGCGCGAGGAAGCCCGGCTCACGCTTGAGCATCTCCTTGAAAAGCGCGGACTCGGACCTGACACCGCTCCGGAGGAAATACCGGCGGATATCCGCAGGTCGTACGATACTTACAAATGGGCTGATGAAAACGGAATTTCGGCGTTCTCCGCGAACGCTTCTGAATAATAACCGGAGGGCAATATGAACAAGGAAAACAGCGAAAAATACACGGCGGTCATAGTCAAGGCGATGGAGGACCGCAAGGCGAAGAATATCGAAGTGATAGACGTTTCCGAAAAAACGCCCGTGACGGACGCTTTCATCCTGTGCAGCGGGACGTCGTCGACGCATCTGAGGGGAATCGCCGACGAGATCGAGGAAAAAATGAAAGAAAACGGCGTGATATGTTCTCATCTCGAAGGGTATGACACGGCGCGCTGGATACTGCTCGATTTTATCGACGTCGTTGCTCACGTGTTTCTCGAGGAGGAGCGCGAGTTTTACAATATAGAACGTCTCTGGAAGTGACGGGGCGCAGCGGCGGTGGCGCCGCCGGCCGGCGAGATTGACCGCCGGAGCGGATAGTGATAGAATAAAACAGTCCCAAAGACATTCATGAGAGGAGATCAGATTTATGTCCGGACATTCCAAATGGGCTAATATCAAAAACAAAAAGGGCAAGGCTGACGCGGCGAGAGGCAATCTTTTCACCAAGATCGGGAAGGAGCTTCAGATCGCGGTAAAAGCCGGCGGACCGAATCCGGACGCGAACAGCTAGCTGAAAGACGTAATCGCGAAGGCGAAGGCCGCGAACATGCCCAACGACAATATAATGCGCAGCATCAAAAAA
>CADBOE010000134.1 GCA_902796205.1 uncultured Ruminococcus sp.
AAACTAAATGGACAACTTCCGCAGGCGGGAAGTGAGCGAATCATACCATAGCGAAGCCGGATCGGCAAGCAAAAAATATCGACAAATATCGTCATATTTCGACAAAGCTCGACATTTAAGGCGAATTTTGCTCAAAAAAGGCCCGAAAATCGCTTTTGAAGCCGAATTTCTTGAAAGTTTTTGAACCGGAAGGCAAAAAACTTAAGGTGGCAACAGGGGACAGACCCCGGTTTCGCAGACCCCGGTTTTGGGCTTCCTTCAGGCTACCCCATCAGCTATTCCATTCACAGCCCAAAACAGGGCCCCGGCCGCCGATTGAGCCCTTTCACGCCCTTTACGGCAACCGGTGTCTGTCCCCGGTTGCTGCGTGTCCCTGGTTGCCGCCGCCCACACCATTGTTCCTGCAACGCTGCTCTGTCCCCGGTTGCCGCGTGTCCCCGGTTGCCGCCGCTCATTGCCTTGAAGAACGTGATTATGGTAAAATGACCGCAAAAAGAAGCGGAAAAGATAGAGAATAGTCAAAAAAAGAGGAGAAGGGCGTAATGAACAGAGAAAAAGGCGAAAAGAACGAAAAAATAGACAAATACGGCCGGAGAGACGGGAAATATGTTGTGGGCGTTGACTTCGGGACGTTAAGTGCGAGGGCTGTTGTTGCCAGAGTTGAGGACGGCAACGTGGCGGGAGAATCAGAGGCTGCGTATGAGCACGGCGTTATAACGGGGGCTCTTGAGGACGGGACAACGCTTGAAAAAGATATGGCGCTTCAGGATCCTGAAGACTATTTGAAAGCGCTGCGCGCCGCGGTAACAGGAGCATTGACCGCGGCGGGCGCCCGCGGCGAAGACGTGCTGGCCTTCGGCTTTGACTTCACCGCTAGCACGGTCCTCGCCACGGACGCAAAGGCGGCCCCGCTTGCAGCGCTGCCGCCTTTCCGCAGCGCCCCGCACGCCATGGTAAAACTCTGGAAGTCAAGGAGCGCTACCGAAGAAGCAGCCGCGCTCACGGCGGCCGCCTCGGCGGCGGGGGAGCCGTGGCTGAGGCAGTACGGCGGCGCCGTTTCGGCGGAATGGTTCTTCCCCAAGGTCGCCGAAACTATTAAAAAGGCCCCCGGGGTATATGCCGCCGCGGCAACGTTCATGGAAGCGGCGGACTGGCTGACGCTCAGACTCACGGGAAATTGTCTCAGGGCGCCCTCGTTCGCCGGCTTTAAGGCGGGATTTACCTGGGAAAACGGATATCCGTCCGGGAAAGTGCTTGCCGCCGTTGACCCGCGCCTCGGGCATTTTGCCGACCGGAAAATGACAGACGAAGTTGCCCCTCCGGCGTCCGTTGCGGGGTCGCTTACCGTGTCCGGAGCGGAGCTGACCGGACTTGTTCCCGGAATTCCCGTTGCCATCCCCGTTATCGACGCCCACGCCTCGATGCCCGCTCTCGGGCTTACGCGGCCCGGAGACGCCATGCTGATCCTCGGCACGTCGGGCTGCTTCATAATGCACGGCGAAGGTCCGGCGGACGTTCCCGGAACATGCGGTTTCATGCAGGACGCCATTATCCCGGGGCTGACTACTTTCGAGGCCGGCCAGGCTGCCGTCGGCGATATTTTCGACTGGTTCGTGCGCACGCAGGTTCCTGAAGCTTATTATCGCGAAGCCGGGGCGCGCGGCGTGAATATCCATCAGCTGCTTACCGCGCTCGCGTCGGAGCTGAAGCCGGGCGCTTCCGGTCTTGTCGGGCTCGACTGGCACGGCGGCAACCGCAGTATTCTTGCCGACAGTTCGCGCCGCGGAATGATTACCGGGCTCAGTTTGTCAACGCGTCCGGAGGAGCAATACAGGGCGTGGCTGGAGGCTGCGGCTTTCGGCTTCAGGCGCATTCTCGAACAATACGAGGCGTACGGCGTTCCCGTGGACAATATCTGCGTCAGCGGCGGCATTGCTCTCAAAAATCCGCTTCTCGTGCAGATTTACGCGGACGTAACCGGCCGCGTTCTCCGCGTGTCGCGCTCGGCTCAGTCAGGAGCTCTCGGCAGTGCCGTTTTTGCGGCCGCCGCTTCAGGCTGCTACCGTTCGGTTCACGATGCCGCGCAGGCAATGTCGGCGCCGTGCGACGTTATTTACTCCCCGGATCCGGCTTCTTCCGCCGCATACGGGGAGCTGTATAAAAAATATTGCCGGCTGCACGATTTTTTCAGGGATTTCTGATTCTGACCGGACGCAGCTTGCCGGTGACCGGGGGGCGTACCGTTCCGGTATGTTCCGCGTCGCTTTGCTTCTGTCTGCCGAACGGAGCGGTTCACGTTTCGCTGTGATCCGGCCGCCCGGCGCCGGATCACAGCTGTTTCTGTCGCTTTCCGGCGCCGGATCGAAGCTGATCAGATCGCCGTCTGCCGTCAGGCCTCGCCTGAACTGATTGCCTTCCGGCGCAAGGCCGCCGCAGCTTCTGTCTGCCGAACGGCCGTGAGGGCTTGCCGGAGCGTTCCTTCCGGATGCCTGCGGCGGCGCCGGATCAGTTTTCGTATTCCGCGATAAGCTGTACGCCGTATTCCGGCAGGCACAGGAACGCTTTCCCGGAAGCCGTTCCGATCGAAACGACGTTGTCCGCGCCGAAACCCCCGGGCATCGCGAGTCTTCCGAGTTCGGTCATCGTTCCGGTGAGCGCCTGGCGCGCGTTTCCGCGGAGCAGTACGAGCTCTTTTGTCGCCTCGTCGGCCTCGCAAATGAATATGCCGCTTCTGTCGGAGTTTATCGCGAGCGGGCTGTAACCGGTGCTCAGCGTGTCGCGCCCCGATCCTTCCGTATCAAATCGCACGATCATTCCTTTTCCGCACAGATATATCCAGTCGTCATACACGGTGAAGCAGGTTCCAGCGTCGTCCGCGAGTATTTTTTCGCTTCCTTCGGCGCTGTTGGTCCTGGCTATGCTCCGGAGTTTCCCGTCTGCCGCCAGTCCATATACGGTTCCGTAATAAACGCACAGCGATTCGTATTTCGTTTCGGACAATACGTCTTTTTCGCCTGTTTCGATTTTCACGCGGCATGCGGTCCCGCTGTCGTCAATACAATACACGTATTCACCGACGGATGCGGCGGCAACGTATTTTCCGTCCGCCAGTTTTTTCTTTTCCCCGGGTTCGGGCGCGCCCTGCGCCGTTTCTCCGAGCGGGCCGAACGCTGCTGAGCTGAGCATTCCTTCGCCGTCAATGAATATTATCCTGCAATAATCACCTTTCCGCCCTTCAGCCGCGGCCTCTGCAGCGAACGGATCCGAAATTACGTTGACCGCGCTGATCTGCTTTTCTCCGCTGACAATGACGATCTCCCTTCCGCCGTCTCCGCCTTCTTCCGTGCCGGCGGCAACGATCTCGGCCGTGCCGTTAACGTATCTCACATAATACAGATATTCTCCGGCTTCGGCAACGCCGGCCTTGTTCGCCATGTTTCCGTAAGCGGTTCCGATTCCCGAATACGCGGGCGGCTCGGTTGCCGGCGGCTGCGTGGCCGCCGGTTCCGCCGTCGAGCTTTTCTGCGCCGTTGTCTCGGGCCCTCCGCCGGATTTTTTTCCTCCGAACCATTCGGGATTTGCCATTCTGATGGCGAAAAAAACCATTAGTATAACAACTATTGCCGTAAAAGCAATCGTTATATAGTCCATAACGGTCAATTTGTATTTGCTCTTTTTTTTCTGCTTGTTCTGT
>CADBOE010000135.1 GCA_902796205.1 uncultured Ruminococcus sp.
CTTGTGGTCGAGGTGGAGACCTTCGGCCGTTACGCCGTATTTTTCGCCGTGGGCAACGCCGTCGTACAGCTTCGCCGAATACAGGAACGCTTTCGAGGGGATGCAGCCTTCGTTGAGGCAGACTCCTCCGATGAAGCGCTTTTCGATGAGCAGCGTCTGGAGTCCCGCGTCGGAGGCGCGTTCCGCGGCCAGATATCCGGCGGGACCTCCGCCGATTACGATCAGATCATAAGTCATAATTGTCTATCTCCTTTATTTGATGAGCAGCATCGTGAAATTTTCGAGATTTTTGCAAAGCTCCTGAAGGAATCTCGCGGCAGGCGCGCCGTCCAGGGCCCTGTGGTCGAACGTGAGCGAAAGGGTCATCGCCTGGTACGTTTTGAGGACGCCGCCTTCGCTTCTGACGCGGGTCTGGAGCGTGTTCACGCCCAGTATGCACGTCTGCGGAGGATTGATGACGGGAGTGAAGGATTCGATGCCCATCGTTCCGAGATTCGTTACGGTTATCGTCGCGCCCTTGAGGTCGTCGGGGCTGATCGTTCCGCTCTGCGCCGCTGTGGCAAGCGCCTTCGCCTCGGCGGAAATGTCGTTCAGGGATTTGAGGTTCGCGTTCCTGAGCGTCGGGACCATCAGGCCTCTCGGGGTGTCAACGGCGATGCCGAGGTGTACGTTTTTGAAGTAGCGCATCACGGTGCCGTCTTCAATGAAGTTCGCGTTGCAGTCCTTGTGTCCGAGGATCGTGCGGGATACGGCGTAGAGAATGATGTCGTTTATTGTGACGTTGGCCAGACCCAGCTTGTCTTTTACTTCTTTGAGCTGACGGCGGAATTCCATTATGTTCGTTGCGTCGAAGGAGGCGTTCAGGGTGAGCTGAGCCATCGTCGACAGCGACGCGTGCATGGAGCGGGAGATGACTTTGCGGATGTTCGGGATCTTGACGTCCTCGTATTCGGAGGCGCCGTCCGCTTTTTCGGTTCCGGCTGCTTTCGCGGGCGCGGCGGGAGCTGCCTGCGCCGTTGCTGCCGCTGCTGCGGTCCCGGCTGCCGCTCCGGCTTTCGCCGTGAGGTCGTCGACGCCGATCTTTCCCGCGAAGGACGTTCCGGTCATGTCCGCTTTCGCGGCGCCCGCCGCTGCGAACGTCGTGTTTCCGCCGGCTGCGATGAATTCTTTCACGTCCTTTTCCATTACTCTGCCTTCCGCGCCGGTTCCCGTGACGAAATCCGTGTTGACGCCGGCTCTTTCGGCGAAGTGACGGGCTCTGGGAGATACGAAATGTCTTTCGCCGGGATTGACCGCGGGCCGTGCCGCCTGCTGTGCAGCTGACGCGTCCGGTGCGGGATCCGCGTTTTTCGCCGTTTCAGCGGCGGCCTGAGCTGCGGGTGCGGCCGTTCCGCCTTTGGGATCGAATTCGGCAAAACCGTCTCCGGGCTTTCCGATGACGGCAACGTTCTGGAGGCAGGGCACGTCGTCGCCCTCCTGTGCGAATATGGCGAGTACCGTTCCGTCGAATTTGGATTCTTCGTCGAACGTCGCCTTGTCGGTCTCGTACGTGAACAGAACGTCGCCGGCTTTAACGGTGTCGCCTACTTTCACGTTCCATTTGGAGATAATGCAGCTTTCGACCGACTGTCCCTGGCGGGGCATTATGACCGGGTTCGCGTCGGATTTCGGTCCCGCCGCTTTTGCGGGAGCCGCGGCTTCCGGAGCTTCTGCCTTCGGAGCTTCTGCCTTCGGAGCTTCTGACTTCGGAGCTTCTGCAGCGGCTGCTCCGCCCTTGGGATCGAACTCGGCATAGCTTTCACCGGGCTCGCCAACGACGCATACGTTGGTAAGGCACGGCACGTCGTCTCCTTCATTAAAAAAGGCGGCCAATAAAGTTCCGCTGACTTTCGCTTCTTCATCAAACGTGGCCTTGTCGGTCTCGTACGTGAAAAGAATGTCGCCTTCGGCCACTTTATCGCCAACCTTCTTCGCCCAGTTGGAAATAATACAGCTTTCAACAGATTGCCCCTGGCGGGGCATGATGATGGGTGTTGCCATTGAAAAACCTCCTTGAAATATAGAGCACAGCAAGTGTACTTTATTGATCATTACAAGCTCCGCGGCTCCGGCGTCCGCCTGGCCGCAGATGAAGCGCCGGCGAAACGATGAAAAAATTTTTCACCGGACTGAAAAATTATAACATTGCTCACGGACGGTGTCAACATGTAATTTGCGATCGCAAATTTTCAAACTTACTTCCGTTTTTTGAATGGATGCGGAAATTAGTGTGAGAAACGGCTATACTCTTTCACGGTGTTCTCGTA
>CADBOE010000136.1 GCA_902796205.1 uncultured Ruminococcus sp.
GTATTTGCGGCGGAGGAAGCCCCCGCGGATGCCGTTACCGATCTTGATGCTTTTATTTCCGGTTGGGGAGAGTCTGTTGCCGGCGTTCTTCCGAAGGATTACCGTGAAACGTTTGACGAATATGAGAAGGGCGCCGATTTTGCCGAGATCGAGGCGCTGGGCGAGTACTGGATCATCGGGAACGCTACGGGAGATCACATTACGCGCGTTAACGAATCCAAGGGAAATAAATTTCTCAAATTTGCGCCGTTTGGTCAGATGTATCTTTTTGACGGAATCACGAACAAGTACGTTTTTTCATACGACGTCCGTCAGCCGGCGAATCAGGCTATGGGAGGCTTTTTCCGCTCTTCCGGCGAAGTCAATATCAATCCCTATTACGAGGACGACAGGAGCGGCTTCGAGATCATGGGAATCGGGCCGTCCGGAATTTTTCTTATTCCGCACGAAACGTCGGTAAAGATTTACGTAAAATATTATGACGAATCGAAAAGCGCCGACAGAGAGGGAAAATACGTAAACAATAAGTTGTTTACGATCAAGACGGAGGAAAATTTCACAAAGGATTTTGTAAACGTTGCCGTCGCCGATTACGGTACCGGTGCGAAGATTTTCATTAACGGAAAGCTTCTCTGCACGTTCGAGTTTTCGGATATCGTCAGCGGTTACGAAGAGCTTCTGTCGGAATGCTCGTATTATTCGCGCGTAAAACTTACCGATGCCGGAGGATCTGAGCTGGGCGAGGTCAGCGACGCTCTCGTCTGCGCCGATTTCAGCGTTCTCGCGTTCGGAATGCGCATAAACGAAGGCTATATCGACAACATTTCAGTTTCAGAATATGAAGACCCTGTTGAAAAGATCGAGATCGAAGGCACGCCGAGATCCGAATATGCCGTCGGTGATAAATTTGAATCGTCCGGCGCGAAGCTCGTCGTCACATTCGGCAACGGAACGACGAAAAAAATAGATATCACGGAAGACATGCTCGAGGGCTTCGATACTTCGTCCGAGGGACAGATCAAATACAGTGTAAATTACAAGGGGCAGAAAGTGGAGCTTTCGGCCGGCGTTTCTGCTGAAAAACCGACCGAGGAGCCGCCCGCGACCGCGGACGCGACTGCGGCAGCAACGGACAAACCGGCTGGAGATGACAGCAACGGCGAAAAGAAATCGCAGAACATGCCGCTTATAGTCGGCCTGATAATCGGAGCTGTGCTGATCGTCGCCATCATCGCCGTGCTCCTGATCACGAAGCTCCGCAAGAAGTCCTGAAAATAGCGGAAAATACCGGATAATATCAGGAAATAACGGTAAATATCGGGAAATAACGGGAATCAAGCTGGAAATAACCGGAAATTATCCGGTTATTTCTTTTTTCTGACAATTACGACTGCAACGACGGCGGCGCAGAGGATCAACGCGCTGATTATTGCCGCGATTACCGCCGGATGCAGACCGCCGCCGGATTTATTGGCGTCTCCGGGTGTTGCGGATGAAACGGAATTTGTCGGATCAGGCCGGCCGGTCGCAGCTTCCGTCGCCTGAGCGGATCCGTCAGTCGGTGTCGCCGCTTCGGTGGCAGGCGCTTCAGTCGGAACTTCGGTAGGCGGCGCAACCGTCGGAAGTACGGTCATTTCCGAAAGAATGCTGACATTTACGTTGTTAGGGTCGCGAATCTGACTGAACGAGACGGGATCGAGCACCGCCGCGGGAGTATTTTCGCGTCCTGTATATGTTCTCGCATCCCATTCATTCTCGAAAAAAGCGATCCAGGCGACGTCGATGCTGTCGCCTTTCACGACCTTTCCGTACTCCGGATTCGTCACGGTGTCCTCCGGATCGCGGTCGGGCTCGAGCGGATCGAAACGGATGATGTCATAATTTGTATAAAAGACAGAATCCCATACGGAATCAAGAGAGGTCCTGTCGCTGACGCCCGTAAGATCTATAACGTATGTCTCCCATTCTCCGCTGAACGTGTATTTGATCGGAATTGCAGGTTCAAGTTCGGGCTTGATATAAAGCTGACCGGTATATTCGACGCCGGTTGAATCAAATTGAGAGACCGTGCGGTAGCGGATAGCGGCCCATACGACCGCGTCGGGGTCAATTACGGTTTGCTCGCCGTTAAGACGGAAGGAAAAAGTACCGTACGGATCGTTTCCTCTCGCCGTAAAACGGACGTATTCGAGTTCCGTCATATCGGCCTCTGATCCGGGCTCGTTTGAGTCTACGATTTCTTCCGCGGCCGCGGAGACTGATCCAGGGGCGTAGCCGTAAAGCGGAAGCGCGCTGAGCGCACAGGTGATCGCTATAATCAAACTGAGCAGGATCGTTAATTCTCTTTTCATGAAAAAGTCCTCCCGGAAAATCTTTTTTACATTTTAGCATTGATTTGCCGTTTCGGGCAAGTGAAATGTCGGAAATAATTATATAATTACATAGGGCGATTATCTTATCGGCGCTGACGTTCGACTTTTTCCGTAAAACGAAAGACGTTTTTCGACCTTTTTCGACATTTTTCGGAAACCGGGCGACAAATGCCGACATTTTCCGTAGCTTCTTCGGAATAAAGGCGTCAGTGTTGCGGAGTGCTTTTGATTTATGATAAGCGGGCCGAAGCGAGTAAGGCACCGGACTGCCCGGAAATGGTCCGGAATGACCGGAATTGTCCGGAAGTGACAATAATTGTCCTGAAATGGCCAGAATTGTTCTGAAATGGCCGTGGACGTCCGGAATTGACCGGAAATGTCCTGAAATGAGCCAAAATGAACGTAAATGACCGGATATGTACTGAAATGTACTGAATTGGCCCGCGATGACCGTAATTGTCCGGAAATGACTGAAATTGGCCCGAACTGCCTGGGATTGTCCGAAGGTGTCACGATGTGTCCGAAAACGTCGAATAATGTCGAAAAAAGCCGGAAATACAAGCCAAACGCAGGAAGCAGACCGTCGTTTGTTGACATTAAATTATCAGGACCGATATAATATGACCGGAAAAGCGCCGGACGGAGACGCTGCAATCGCTTTTTTAAGAAAGGAACAAAAATGAATAATAGAATCAAAAAGATATTGACCGCGCTTCTGTCGGCAGGAATGGCGGCGTCGATACTGTCTTGCGGCGGATCCGACCCGGGGACAGACGTGACGACGGAGCCGTATTCTGCGCCTACGAAGGTACCGATAACAGAAGGAGAGGATATCGTGGAAAAGACAGATTATGTTACGCAAACCTGGATCCCCGTTGATATCGCGTTCGAAACGGAGAAGGAATATAAAAGAAACACACAGCTGTACGCGGATTTTTTTGCGGATTTCACGAACCGTGAGACGGGGACGAAGCTGTCCCTTCCGGGCTTCTGGAACGGGGAGAAGACGTTCGTTGTCCGCTTTGCTCCCACCGAATACGGAATATGGGATTTCGTAACGCGCTGCGAAGGCGACGAATCGCTTGCCGGAAAGACGGGAAGCATTGCCGCGAATCAGTACAAGGGAGATCTGGAGATCTACAGGCGCGGATTTGTGAAAACTGACGGAAGCAAGCATTTCGTTTACGACGACGGAACGCCGTTCTTTTATCTTGGCGATACGCACTGGGGAATGTACAAGGAGGAATTCGACGAACCCGGACCGCACGCGGGAAACAGCGGCGCGGAGTCGCATTTCAAATATATCGTTGACAAACGGGTCGAGCAGGGATTTACCGTCTACCAGTCCGAACCGATCGACACGAGAGCCGTGCTGACCGACGGATCGTTGTCCCCGGCGGACACGAGAAGATTTACCGAAAACGATGAATATTACCGCTATATCGCGGAAAAAGGGCTTGTTCACGCGAACGCGCAGTTTTTCTTTGCCGGCCTCATGAACGCCACCGTCATGGACAACGAAGAATATCTCGAGGCCATCAGCCGCTACTGGGTCGCGCGATACGGCGCTTTCCCGGTCATGTGGACGCTCGCGCAGGAGATCGACAAGGATTTTTACGCCGCCCGCGGGGACAATAAAGTTTTCGATTACAAAAACAATCCCTGGGTCAGGGTCGCTGAATATATTCATAAATATGACGCGTACAACCATCCGCTTTCGGGGCATCAGGAGCATGCGAGCTGGACAACGGTGACGGGCGAAGGCACGAGAGCGGATGCGACGAACAACGGCGCCTCGGTGTTCCTTTCCGACGAGGTCACGGAGAAGACCGGGCACGACTGGTGGGCCGCGCAGTGGACGCCGAATCTTGATTCTCTGCAGGACTACCGGGCGCTGCGGGATTACTACAACAGCCCGAAGGTCGCGATCAATTACGAGCCGCGATACTGCTACCTCTGGACGAAAAATTTCGGCGCGCGCGCTCAGTCGTGGATCTCGATGCTTAACGGTTTTGCCGGGGTCGGCTACGGCGCGGTGGATATTTGGCTGTATAAAAGCACGTACGACACCGATACGACCACGAGCGACGGGATCGAGGAGATAACGCCTGCGGACAAGGCGGTGTACTGGAGCGAAGCCGTGGAGTTCGAGTCCGCGTACCAGCAGGGGTATATGCGTAATTTCCTGGAACAATATGAATGGTGGAAGCTGAAGCCTGATTTTGCGGACAATAATTATTTCGTTCCCACCGCGGACAACGTTTATTACGCCTGCGCAACGATCGGGAGCGAGCTTTATATAGTGTATTTTTATTCAAATAATACCGGGACGGGCAGGATCCTCGACCTGGTTCCGGGTGCCGCGTATGAGGCGAAATGGTTCGATCCGAAAACCAATGCGTATTCGGATATCGGCGATTTTACCGCGGATGCGGCGAAGGAAGCTCAGCCGTCCTGGGAAATTCCGTCCCGTCCGGCGGCAACGGACTACGTTCTTGTGGTCAGGAAAAAGTAAGTTCTTTTACAGCTGCGTATACGTGTCCGCAGCGTCGCAGATATATCGCGGCGTATTTACAGGGTTACAATTTTTCTGGAGTTTAAGGTACATACTGAAATGACGGCCGGTGGCCTGTCCCGCCTGGAAGCGCACTAAAGCGCAACGGGGGACAGACCCCGGATTTTGGTTCCTGTCCCCGGAAGGTGCAACGGGGGACAGACCCCGGTTTTTGATTCCTGTCCCCGGAAGGTGCAACGGGGGACAGACCCCGGTTTTTGGCCCCTGTCCCCTGAAGGTGCAAC
>CADBOE010000137.1 GCA_902796205.1 uncultured Ruminococcus sp.
GGCAAGCGATGCCGGACGGAGGCAGGATTCTGAGAAGCATTTCTTTTCTTTTTTCCGGAAGCTTCTCCAGATCGTCGCCGGAAATAATACTTCCTCCGGAAAACGCGCACGCGATGCATAAAAGCATGGCCTCGTTGTCGCTGAATGCCGCGCCGTCGTCTCCGTATCCGCCGTAAGAATCACGGAGGACAACGAAATCAGGATCGTTTCTGAAAACCACTCCGTTGTAATATGAACGGTACATCATATTTCTGATATTGGCGCATATCACCGACCAGGCGTCTGGACGGCCGCCGGAGCCGGCTCCTTCCCACGTTACGTCGGGAGTAACGCGGATCGCGTCGAAGACGCCGGCGCATTCGCCTATCGGCCCACCCGAAGCGAGAAGAAACGAATTCACGCCCGCGTAATTCCTGATGGTTTTGATGAATCTTCTGAAGAGAGCGACAGAATAATCGTCGGCGTAAACGACCCTGCTGTGCCCCGCGTCCTGCCTGTAGAGAAGAGAATCGAGAAAATCCAGCTTGAAATAGCTCACTCCGTATTTTTCCGATGCCGTTCTGATAATATCGCCGGTTTCGCGCAGAAGCTCTGACGAGCCTATATTCAGAGGGTAAATATTCGCAAAAGACGGAACCGGATTCTTCTCCGTATAGAGCCTGTACGCGTTTCCCGAAAAGTCCTCCGAATCTTCTTCGATCAATCCGGGAGCGAACCAGAGCCCCGTTTCGATGCCGCGTGAAGCGGCGTCGCCGGACACGGAACCGATGCCGCCGGGAAATTTTTCCTCCGACGCGTTCCTGTTCATCGAAAAGCTTTTTCCGGCCTGCCATCCGTCGTCGATCTGGACGACTGGAAAGGCCCCGCCGCGTATATTGCCGCCGGGCAGCCGCTTCAGCAGTCCGGAAAGAGCGACGGTCTGCGAGACGATCTTTTCCTCATCGATCGCTCCGTAGTAGCATGACCAGGACGACCAGCCGTACGGTATCCCGAACGGCTTTCTGATCTTCTGATGGCGCGCCGTCGTTTCCGCCGCGCACGCGAAAAAAGTTCCTGCGTCGACGGTATCGTCTATCATTATATTTTCAAGCCTGAATATCCTGCCGGCCGGAACCGTTCTGTTTTCGAGATCGAATACGGCCGATATTTTCCCCGGAACGTAAGTAAAATAAGTAAAGAAGCGTTCGAACGACGTAAACGCGAAATTGAACGCGAACGTCTTTCCGGGATCGTCCGGATAAGGATTGGCCGCCATGAAAACGTTGCGCGAAAAAGAAACCGGAACGTCCGCGGATATCACCCTTGCCCACGAATTGGTAGAAACGCCGGCGTCGTACACGAATGCGCCGGACGGATCAAATTCCGCCGATATTTCGAATTTTGAAAGCGCGATATCGTTTTCCGGCTGAAAATATATGACGAATTCGCTGTCGTATGAAGTCTCGCGTACGTCGAAAACTACTCCGCAAAGCATATAAGCGTCCGGCAGCCGCGTCAGATCTCTCTTTACGGCCTCGGACGCTCCGTTGGATTTCGTAAGTTTTAATTCAATTTCCATTCAATTACAATTCCGTTTGCTGTTTCCGCCGTCTCCGATCAGCTGCGGCCGTCTCCGCTCAGCCGAGGCCGGCATCTTGCGGCTGCTGCCGGGCGTCTTTCGTCCGCGGACTGTCGACGCATGGCACGTCGCGGTCGGTTTCAAAAAGCGAAGCGGCGCCCGCGCGACGTCGCCGTCAAAGTCCGAAAAACGCCAAAATCCTTCTGATCAGGCGCACGAACCAGTTGGCCCTTTCCATCTTTTCGGCGGTAACGAGCTCAACCCTGCCGAGCTCCTTCTCACCGAGATAATAAACGACGTATCCGCACGGCACGCCTTCTTCGATAGGCGCTTTCAGCTCGTGATCGAGTTCAATGGCCGTCGTGACCCTGGAAGCGTCCGATACGTTCAGAAGCACGTAACAGTCTCCGGCCGTCTCGGTCATGATCTTTTTGTTCTTGCCTTCAAAAATGTCAACCTTTTTAACGAAGGTCCCCTCGCGGCACAGCATCATATACGTATAGTTCGCGAGGCTGTATTCGGCGAGCTTTTTCACCTTTGCGGCGCGCGCGTTTTCGTTCTCCTCGCCGAGAACGACGCTCACGACGCGCTTCTCGTCCTTTGTGGCGGTACACGCTATCGAATATTTGTCATCGGCCGAATAGCCGAGCATCGAGCCGTCGGATTCCTCGAAAAATTTTCTCCTGTTAAGCGGATTCGAGCTGACCATCTCCGTCTCGCCCTGCCCGGTGGACGTATGCTTGAACAATCCGTAGGTCAGATTAAGATAGCTGAGGCAGGAAGGATGCTTTCCGACAAGCTCGCACATTATCTTCGCAATATCCTCCGCGCATGAATACTGATCGGCGTCAATGCCGGTAGAATCGGTGAACAGCGTATCGGAAAGTCCCATCTCCGAAGCTCTCGTATTCATCATCGCCACGAACGATTCTTCGGAGCCTCCGATGAATTCGGACAGTGCGCACGCCGCGTCCTGCGCGCCGTTTATGCAAATGGCCTCCACGGCCTGTCCCACCGATATCTTTTCGCGTTTTCCGCTGTCGAGGTAAACTCTCGCTCGGCCAGCTGATACGTCCTGCGCGTGCTTCGAAACGGAAAATTCGCTTTCGGCCGAAACGGCACCGGAATCTATTTTTTCAAACGTGATCAGGAGCGTCATAAGCTTGACGAGATTTCCGACCTTCACTCTCTTCCTACCGTTTCCGGAAAGAATGATCTGTCCGGAGTCCGCAACGGCAGTCGCGTAATTCCCGTCGAGCTCCTCGTTTACGACGATACTTTTGTAGATGTTCTGCGCTTCCGTCCTGTCAAAATCGGCATATGAGACGGGGACGAAGCAATAAACGGACATGACGGCCGCCAGCACAAACGCGAACGCTCTGGCAGCCCTGCCGATCTTCAGAGAATTATTATTCATTGCCGCCTCCGAAAACAAACGCTTCCTTGATAAAACCGACAGCCTCGTCTCTGACCGGCGAATCGCTCAGAAGCAGACACAGCCTGTCCCCTTTTTTTACTACGGAGCCGCTCTTCGCGATCAGTATCACGCCGGCGTGAGGATCGGCCGGATCGGTCTTTACGGCCCTTCCCGCGCCGAGAGTAAACGCGGCCATACCGGTGCGATACGCGTCTACTTTTTGTATCACGCCGTCTTTCTCCGCGCAAATCCACCGGGAAAAGGCCCCTTTGCCGAGCACCCGTTCGGGATCGGCGCATACCTCCGGATCGCCGCCCTGCGCCTCGACCATCTCGGCAAATTTACCGAGAGCCGATCCGTCAGAAAGCTTTTCGGCAGCAAGTTTTTCTGCGGCAGCGAAATCCATACCGAGTCCGAGCGAGATCATATTTGCCGAAAGCTCGACGCAGTGGCTTACAAGATCTGCAGGTCCGCCGCCCTTCAGCACCTCGATAGCCTCGGCGACCTCGACGGAATTTCCGACGCAGTTTCCGAGGGGCTCCTCCATTGAATTCAGGACGGCGAGCGTCTTTCTGCCGACGGTATTGCCGATACCGCACATCGTATCGGCGAGCTTCTGCGCGTCCTCCTTCGTTTTCATGAAAGCGCCCGATCCGTATTTTACGTCGAGCACTATCGCGTCGGCTCCGGCGGCGATCTTTTTGCTCATTATGCTCGCGGCGATGAGAGGGATTGAATCGACCGTTCCGGTAATATCGCGCAGCGCATAAAGCTTTTTGTCCGCAGGCGCGAGTTCCTCTGTCTGCCCGGCGACGCAAAGGCCGATGCGGTTCACCTGCTCTACCATGTCGCTGATCGCCACGGAGGTGTTGAACCCGGGGATCGATTCGAGCTTGTCTATCGTTCCGCCGGTAAAGCCCAGCGCTCTGCCAGACATTTTTGCCACGGGGATCCCGCACGCAGCGGTGACAGGTCCCACGACGAGAGTCGTTTTGTCCCCGATTCCGCCGGTCGAATGCTTGTCGACCTTTACGCCCCTGATGGAGCTGAGATCGACCTGTTTTCCCGATTCAGCCATCGCAAGCGTCATAGCGGCGGTCTCCTCATAATCCATACCGCGGAAGAATATCGCCATCGCAAGCGCCGACGCCTGTTCGTCAGGTATCCTGCCGGCCGTATAATTCTCGATGAAAAATCTGATTTCCCCGGCCGTAAGGCGCAAACCGTCTCTTTTTTTGATTATGATATCGACTGCGCGCATTTTTTTACCTCCTCAAGATCTTCTTCGTATTCATTCTTTTTATCCGGATTATAAATGAGGCTCGCCGGATGGTAAAGCGGTATCAATATGCATTTTCCGCCTTCGTATTGAAGCTCGTATCTGTTTCCGTGCAGCGCCCCGACTGTACCGGACGGTTCGCTGTATCCGAGCGCCCTTCTGACTCCGGAAAGCGCCGTATTCCCGAGTGTTATTATCAGAGCGGGCGCCACGGCGGCGATCTCGCGGCAGAGCCATTCCGAGCATATATCTATCTCGATGCTTTTTACCGGCCTGTTCGCGTAAGTCCCCGGACGCCTGCCCGGGCGTGCGAGCCTGTATTTGACCGTATTTGTTATATAAAGATCGCGCCTGTCTATCCCGGAAGACTCGAGCAGGTGGTCAAGTATTTTTCCGGCGGCTCCGACGAAC
>CADBOE010000138.1 GCA_902796205.1 uncultured Ruminococcus sp.
ACCCTGTTCGTGGCTGTCGGAGATGAGATGATGCTTTCGGGGCTCCTGCCGAGAAAAGCCATCACTATCACAAATACCGACACGGCGGCAAACATTACAAACAACGAAATTACGTGACTTCGCCGCATTTTCGCTTCCTCCTTTTCAATACATTATATCGCGGGCACTCTCCCGCCCGTTTATCATATCAAAACGCGAGCCGCGTTTCAAGTGAAGCCTGTTCGCGCCCGTTCGCGGTTTCCCTTCAAAGCTCCTTCCAGAATCTGACCGACAGTCTGAGAAAAAGGAACGTCAGACCCGCGTAAACAAGCGTCAGGAGCGGAGCGAAGATGAAATTCAGGAACGGGAAGAATATCGGAAACGGCACCGTCAGGGCTCCTGCGACGACGCTTATCAGAAAGCCTCCGAGCATCGTGAAGGCGACGTTCGTGTTCTGCTTTACCGCGACCGATTCGTCGTTCCATTTGAGCTTCGGATTGTGCGTCTCGAGAAGCAGTCCGAACGCGCCGATCAGCGCCGTGAAAGCCACGGACGCGAGCGGGACGAAGATCCAGGCGAACACGCCCATCCCCAGCGCCGCGACGATGCATACCGAGAGTATTGCCGCAGGAACGGCCGCGAAAATCATATGATTCGCAAATTTCGCCATGACGATCTGAAGCGGCGTTACCGGCATCGTCTGCAATATCCACAGCCTGTTTCCTTCAAGAGAAACGGAAGAGGCGGAAATGACGGTCATTGCCGATATGAACGAAACGACGGCGATGGCGGCGGGGAGAAAAAGACCTCCGCTCGTCTGCCAGTCACCGGTGGTATATACCTGCCCCGCGAGCTCTCTGAGGGCGCCCGTATTGACGACGGCGACAACGGCGAGCACTATCATCATGACAGAGCCGATTATGCTGTTGATGAGATAAAGCGGGTCGGTAACGAAACGCCTGATCTCGCGGCGTAAAAGCGCCGACGGAGCGGACGACGCGCTGGCGGTCTTTTCAACGTAAACCTTCTTTTTCGCGCCTTTTTTCATCGTGATCAGCTTTATGAAGCTTCTCGACAGGAGCAGGAGAGCGAGCGCGAACGCCGCCCCTCCGATGAGCGTGAATATCGCGAAGCCGGGCCAGTTTCCGCTGATCCCGGAGCCGTACGCGTAGAAAGGATAGAGCGGGCCCTTCAGGGTCGCCTCCGCTTTTGACGGGTCGGCGGTTATAACGGCGGTAAGCCTCTCGCGCTGGAAATATACGACGTAATACACGCCGAAGGAAACCAGAAGCGAGATCACGGAAACCGCCTTTTTGCCGCCGAGATGAGCCGCCGCAAGAGCGAGCAGCCACCCGAGCGCGCACGACAGCGCAAGAAGCAGGACCGTCAGCATGAAATACATCACGACGCCCCTTAAAAGCACCATTATCACCGTGCCGGGCCCCGCCTGAGCGAAAACGAAATATATCACCAGCGAAGGGACGAAGGCGGTAAGGGTATATGCCAGAATAAGCAGATACACGCTCAGCATGCGCGAGAGCAATATTGCCGACGGCGGGATCGGCATCGCGAGCAGAGTCTCGTTGTCCTTCGGGCAGTACAGTATGCTGTACGTCGAGAACATGCCGCCGATTATGCCGATCAGCGCGATGACAACGCCCGTGACCGTAAAATACACGGCGTCATATCCTTTCGGCACGAGCGTCGCGCCGATGAGCACGTACATCATGGCGAATGAGAATATGAGCATGACCGCCAGAAACGCGATCAGAACGATAAATGCGGCGAGCCTTCCGCCCGTTCTTCTCTTTCCGGTACGCCTGTCGGTAAGGATCCCGGACAGAAGCTCCAGGATCTGTTTTCTGAGAAGCACCTTCAGCATATTTTATTCCTCATATCTTGTTTCTTATTCCTCCAGTTCGAGGAAAACGGACTCCAGCGACGCGTCGCCGCGGACTTCGTCCATCGTGCCGGACCTGACAAGCCTGCCGTCCTTTATGATGGCCACCTTGTCGCACAGCTTTTCGGCGACCTCGAGCACGTGCGTCGAGAAGAATATCGCACCGCCCCTGTTGCAGATCTCTCTCATTATCTGCTTCAGCGTATGCGCCGCCAGCGGGTCGAGTCCGACAAACGGCTCGTCCATCAGTATGAGCCTCGGTTCGTGAACGAGCGCCCCGATGAGCGCGAGCTTCTGCTTCATGCCGTGAGAATAGTCCGAAACGTTCTGGGCGAGCGAGTCGGTGAGTCCGAGAGCGTCGCCGTATTCGCGTATCAGCTGCATACGTCTTTCGGACGACACGCCGTACACGTCGGCAACGAAATTAAGATATCTGATCCCGGACATGAATTCGTAAAGATCGGGGTTGTCCGGTATGTAGGCCATCACGCGCTTGCATTCGATCGGCTCTTCGGTGATCGAGTGTCCGTCGATCAGTATCTCGCCGCTGTCGAATTTCAATATGCCGGCAACGCTTTTGAGCGTCGTGGTTTTTCCGGCGCCGTTGTGCCCGATGAATCCGTATATTTCGCCGGGAGCAATGTGAAGGTCAAGGCCGTCGACCGCGGCCTTGTCCCCGTATTTTTTTGTGAGTTTTTCGATTTTCAGCATTTTTTATTTCTCCGAAAGATCCGCGTTGCCGTCGCTGCCGTCGCCGTGGTTGCCGCTGTGGTTGCCGTGGTTGCCGCCTTCGCCGGTGCCGCTGTTAACGCCGCCGGTGCTGTCGCCGTTGCCTCCGCCGCCGGACCGGCTTCCGCCCGCGGCGAGTTTTCCGCCGAGCATTCCGTAAAGCAGGCTCTTTATGTCGATGCCCATGCCCTCGGTGATGCCCGTGGTTATCTGGTTCGTGCTGTTTACGATGTCTCCGACGAGCTTCGCGCTGTTGCCTTCGCCGAACATCGTGATCCTGTCAACTCGCGAAAGAGGCTCAGCGACGTTCCGCGCTATCTCGGGAAGGGCGTTCATGACCATTTCGATAACGGCCGCTTCGCCGTATTTCTTCATCGCCTCCGCCTTGCGGTCGATACCTTCCGCCTCGGCCAACGCCTTCGCCTGGATGGCGGCCGCTTCCGCTTCGCCTACCGCGCGGATACCTTCGGCCTTCTTCGTCGCTTCGACAAGCTGCGCTTCCGCCCTGCGCGTCGCTTCGACGAGCGCCGCTTCGGCCGCCACTTTTTTTGCCTCGGCTTCCTTTTCGACCTCTATCAGCCTCGCTTCCGCCTCCAGCTGGCGCTGGATCTTCTGTGCGGCCGCGCGCTGCTCGGCGGCGTATTTCTGGGCCTCGGCAAGCTTCTCCGACTGGTATTTGTCGGCGTCTGCCTTTTTGCGGATCTCGGCGTCGAGCTTGCGCTGCTTTACTTCGGCTTCCTTTTCAGATCTCAATATTTCCTTTTCCTGCGCGGCGATGGCAACGTCCGCCTCGGCCTGCTTCCTGATTTTTTCCTGAAGCTGCTCCTGGATCCGTCCGGCGGCCGCGGCGTCCGCGGCGGCCTTGTCGGCCTGCGCCTTGAGTTCCGCCTTGCGCAGCGCAAGCGTCGTGTTCGCTTCCTCGGTGAGTCTTTCGGCTTCGGCGCGCTGCTCGGCGGTCTCGCGCTCCGCGTTCGCCTTTGCGACCTCTATATCGCGCATTGCCGTTGCTCTCGCCTGCTCCGCGTCGCGTTTTACTTCCATCTCGCGCTGAACGCCGATCGCTTCGACGACGCCGTGGCGCTCGCCGCAGTTGTCCACCGCGTCCTGGATGTCCTGAATGTTGAACGTCAC
>CADBOE010000139.1 GCA_902796205.1 uncultured Ruminococcus sp.
ATCTCGTCGTTCGTCCCGATCCCTGGCGCGGGAGTCGGAGCCGAATCGTCGTATTATCTGCTCTTCAAAGGCTTCTATCCGGAGGCGGGGCAGGTGAACGTCGCGATCATTATCTGGCGGCTGATCAGCTTTTATCTGACCGTTATCGTCGGGGCGGTCTTCGCGCTGAGGATCGGCAAAGTGAAAAGCGAAAGCAGGAAAAATAATATCACGGAGGGTGAGGGTCAATGAAGATAGGTCTTTTCAACGATTCTTTTCCGCCGACGATCGACGGAGTGGCGAACACGATGCTGAACTACGCGAAAACGCTTCACGCCAACGGCGACGAGGTAAAGGTAGTGACCCCGAAGTATCCGCACGTCGAGGACAATTACGATTTCGAAGTCTACAGATATTTTTCGATTTCAGCCAAGCCGTTCAGCGAGATACCGTACCGCGTGGGCAATCCGTTTTCACCGCCGGCGGCAACGCATATACGGAAGATGGATCTCGATATTATACATATCCATTCTCCGTTCGTATCGTCGATGCTGGTCGGACAGGCGTTCAGATTTACCGCGAAAAAACCGCCGGTCGTCGTGACGTACCATACGAAATTCGATATCGACATCAAACGGTATCTTTCCCGCAGGCACTCCCAGCGGCTCATGGAAAAGTTCGTGCTGAAAAACCTGAAAAAGGCCGACGAGGTGTGGGCGGTTTCGGCGGGGACCGTCGACAGCCTGCGCGCTATCGGGTTTACGGGAAGCTTCCGAATCATGCCTAACGGCACCGATTTTCCGAAGGGAAAAGCCGACGGGGCTCTCGTAAACGAAATAGACCGTATGTATAAAACGAAGGACGATAAGCTCGTTTTTCTTTACTGCGGAAGAATGATGTGGTACAAGAACCTGAAGATCATTCTGGACGCGCTCAGGATTCTGAAAAACGAAGGGATCAGCTTCAGAATGTTTTTCGTCGGCGACGCGCCCGACAGACCCGCGGTAGAGGAATATTCAAAAAAGCAGGGCCTCGGCGCGGACGTGATATTTACCGGCGCGGTCACGGACAGGGAAATGGTCAGAGCGTATTTCAGCAGGGCGGATCTTCTGCTGTTTCCGTCGACGTACGACACGAACGGCCTCGTGGTAAAGGAAGCGGCGGCGTGCGGCTGTCCTTCTGCTCTGATCGCCGGCAGCTGCGCGGCGGAGGGGATAACCGGCGGGGAGACCGGGATCCTGGCTGACGGGGAAAGCGCGGAAAGCTTTGCGCGGGCGCTGCTGCAGGCCGTGCGCGAGCCGGATTTATTGAAAAAGATCGGGATCAACGCGCAGGATAAAGTATATATGTCGTGGGAGGATTCCGTGCTCGCCGCGCGAAAACAATACGATGAAATCGTGGCGAAGAAGGCCGAAAGAACGGCTTTCTTCCAGAAGAAGAGATAAACGGAAACAATTAACGGAAACAACAAACAGGAGATAAACGGAGGACGTCCGGGACATGAAGGTTCTGCTATATACCGAATTTGAAAAAGCCCTCGGAAAATCCGGGCTCGGGAAGGCCATCCGGCATCAGATGCGGGCGCTCGAGGAGAACGGGATTCCTTATACGACCGATCCGAAAGAGGAGCACGACCTCATCCATATCAATTACTACGGGCCGAAGTCGTATTTTCTCGCCAGAAAGGAACGCAGGAAGGGAACGACCGTCGTTTACCACGCGCACTCTACCGAGGAGGACTTCAGAAATTCGTTCATCCTTTCAAATCTGTTTGCCCCGCTGTTCAGAAAATGGATATGCAAATGCTACCGGCTGGGAGACGCCATCATAACGCCGACGCCTTACTCCAAAAGTCTTCTTGAAGGATACGGGCTCGGAAATATCACCGCCCTTTCGAACGGAATCGATCTCGGGCTTTTCGGTCCCGACGCGGAGGCGGGACGGCGTTTCCGGGAAAAATACGGCTTCGGACCCGGGGAGAAAGTCGTGCTCGGCATCGGTCTGTACCTCGAGCGGAAGGGAATACTGGATTTCGTGAAAATGGCAGAGTCGCTGCCGCAATATAAATTCATCTGGTTCGGACACACGAATCTCGCCGTCGTGCCCGGAAAGATCCGGAAGGCGGTCAGGACGAAGCTTCCGAATCTGCGGTTTCCCGGGTACGTCGAGCAGGCCGAGATAAAGGCGGCGATGAACGGCGCGGATCTTTACTGGTTCCCCACGCTCGAGGAGACGGAAGGAATTCCGGCGCTCGAAGCATGCGCGTGCGGGACGAAGCTTCTCGTCCGTGACATTCCCGTTTTTTCCGGGTGGCTGAAGGACGGGGAAAACGCGTATATGGCAAAAGATTTCGACGGCTTCCGTGAAAAGATCGCCGGGATCCTCGAAGGCACGCTCCCCGACCTGACGGAGGCGGCGTTCGGGGTCGCGCGGGAGAGGGAGATCCATAAAGTCGGACGGGAAATGATCGACGTATATAAAAAAGCGCTCGGCAAAGCGCGCGGAGCGGCCGTTGATGAGAACGGCGGTGAAAGCGGCGGGGAGACCGGCGGCGCAGCCGGAGAAAAAACAGTTTGACAGAGGAAAAAATGATTGTTATAATTTAATTTGCTGTTTTTCGCACTTGCCAAAATGCGGAAAGACGCACGAATATGAAAAGGAAAGCAGGGGGGTGGAATCATGATCAGACCTTTCCAGCCGAAAAGAAGACAGAGGAAAAAGGTTCACGGCTTCAGATCGAGAATGAGCACGTCGAACGGCAGAAAAGTGCTTAAGAGAAGACGTCTTAAGGGCAGAAAATCACTTTCCGCGTAAAAGACTATTTAACGGATCGGGTTAAACGCGCATGGTGCCGGCCGCGATCTGCGGGAGAACGGTATGAAAGCGACGCTGAAGCTGAACGGCGAGTTCCAGAGAGCATACAAAAAAGGGAAGTATAAAGCGGGCAGATTTCTCGTCATATACGCTGTTCCCAACAGGCTCGGAACGAACAGGACCGGCATATCGGTCGGCAGAAAATTCGGAAACAGCGTCCAGCGCAACCGCATAAAAAGACTGATCCGTGAAAGTTACAGGCAGCTCGGAGACCGGATGAAGACGGGATATGATATCGTTTTCATGGTCCGCGCGTCAAAAAAGGAAGCGCCTGCAAGAAATCGCAAATACAGGGCGCCGTACGTTCCTGTATTTGCCGAGATCAGAGCGGAAACGGCGAGACTGATGGAAAAGATAGGTTTGTTATGCTGAAAAAAGCCTGTATTGCCCCTATTAAATTTTACAGAAAGTTTATCTCGCCCATGAAAAAGAGATGCTGCAGGTTCTATCCTTCCTGCAGCGAGTACGCCATTGAGGCTATCGAGAAATACGGCGCTCTGAAAGGCGGCGGATTGGCCGTCGGCAGGATCCTCAGATGCAATCCGTTCTGCAAAGGCGGAGTCGACCGGGTACCGTAGAAAGGTATATTTGTTTTCTATGTGGGATTTTTTTGCAAAGCCGTTCGGGGCTTTGATGGAGTTCATATATTTCAATCTCGCTTTTCAGAATTACGGAGTGGCGATCATCATCTTTACGCTTTTCGTAAAGATTCTGCTGCTTCCGCTTTCGGTAAAGCAGCAGCGCAGCATGGAAAAGCAGCAGGCTCTGCAGCCTGAGCTCGAGGCGCTCAAAAACAAATACAAGGACGATCCGAGGAACAAACAGTATCAGGAAGAGCAGATGGCTCTTTACTCGAAACACAAGATCAATCCTTACGGCGGCTGTCTGCCCATGCTGCTCCAGTTTCCGCTGATCATCATCGTTTACCAGATCATCAGAAGACCTCTTACGTACGTCGCCGGCCTCGCCGGAAACGTGATCAGCTCTCTTGCCGGCGCCTACACCGGGGCCGGAGCGGGCGAGGCGTTCGTCAGGACCTGGTCCAATAACGAGATCACCATAAACAATTTCTTCCTCGGAAACACCGAGAAATTCTACGAGATCGCCGGACAGTCGGCGAATCTCATAAATATGAAATTTATGGGAATATTCGATCTCGGCATCACTCCCAGGTGGCAGTTCTGGTCTTTCGGCGACGAATGGAAAACGTATCTTCCTCTCATGCTCATTCCCGTGCTGGCGGTAGTTTCCTCATACGTGCAGATGTGGCTCACCAACAGGATAAACAACGGACCGAAGAAGAAGGGCGAGAAAAAAGAAACAGTGCCCGGACTCGGTTCGGTCGTGAAAATTATGCCTCTTATGACGCTGTTCATCGGCTTTATGGTTCCCGCCGGACTCGGTTTTTACTGGATCGTCAGCAACGTTTTCGGTGTGCTTCAGACGCTCCTGATAAAGAAGATGTTTAATTCAAAGAAAGGAGTTGTCTGATATGGCAAGATCCGTGGAAAAAAAGGCAAAAACAGTCGAGGAGGCGATCGAGCTCGCGCTTGCCGAGCTCGGGCTGGATCAGGAGGACGTTGACGTCGAGATAATCGACAGCGGCGCGAAGGCGATGCTCGGGATAGTCGGCGGAAGAGAAGCCGTCGTCCGCGTGACGGAGAGCATTTCTCCCGTCCGGAAGGTATCTGAATTTCTCGATATCCTCCTTGAAGCGAGCAAGGACAGCGACGAAAGCGACGTGAAATATTACGTTCGCGAGGAGGAAGAGGAAGGCCAGCCGGTCGTTAAAGTCGACATTACCGGAAGCGACGTCGCTTATCTCATAGGAAAGCACGGCGATACGCTCTACGCCATAAATACGCTTGCCGGGATCATCGTGAACAGGGACAGCGAGAATTACGTGCGCGTCCATATCGACGTTTCGGATTACAGAAAGCACCGCGAGCAGACCCTCATCAGCATGGCGAACCGCGCCGCGTCAAAGGTCGCGAAGTTCAAAAAACCCGTAACGCTCGCGCCCATGCCGGCGTCTGAGCGCAGGATCATCCATACCGCGCTTCAGCAGAACGCGAAAGTCATAACCGAGAGCGAAGGCGAGGAGCCGAACCGCTGCGTCGTTGTAAAGCTCAAGCCGTACGTAAAAATGTTCTGATCTAAGGACACAGGATGGAACGTGACACTATAGCCGCAATATCCACGCCTCCGGGAAACGGCGGCATCGGCATCATCCGCGTGAGCGGACCGGAAGCCGCCGGAACCGTGGACAGGATATTTGCGTCGTTCAGGAAAAGCAGCAAGGATAAGGACATACGGACCGCACGTCAGGTGGTCCGTATGTGTGCTTTTACGCTCAGGCACGGATATATTTTCGATCCCGAAACCGACAGTGGCGACGGCGATCCGGAGCTGATCGACGAATGCCTCGTTTCATTTATGAAAGGCCCGCGCTCATATACCGGAGAAGACGTCGTCGAGATCAATACACACGGCGGAACGGCGGTAATGCGGCGGGTGCTGAGCCTGCTTTTCCGATACGGGGTACGCCCCGCCGAGCCGGGCGAATTTACGAAAAGAGCCTTCATGAACGGAAGGATCGATCTTACGAGAGCCGAAGCCGTCGCCGAGCTGATACGCGCAAATACGGAGGAGAGCCGGAAGGCGGCCATGGAGCAGATGAGCGGCAGGCTCGCCGAAACGGTGAACAGGCACGCGGATATGGTGGAAGAAACGCTCGCCAGACTGCAGGTGGCCATAGATTATCCGGAATATGACGACGAGGAGCAGGTCGCGCGCGAGGCGCTCGCCGCGCTGAACGAGACGGCCGGCGAACTCAGAAAGCTGTCCCGGACGTACGATCGCGGACGGATCCTGAGAGAAGGATTGCGGACGGCGATATGCGGAAGACCGAACGCGGGCAAATCCTCCCTTTTAAACGCTCTTCTCGGCTCCGAGCGCGCCATCGTGACGGATATTCCCGGAACGACGCGCGATACGATCGAGGAGGCAATGGACGTGGCCGGCTATCCCGTTATCCTCACCGATACGGCCGGACTCAGGGAAGCCGAGGACGCCGTTGAAAAGATCGGAGTGGAACGGGCCAGGGAGGAGCTCAGGAGAGCCGACCTGATACTGTTTATCGCCGACCCGGCGTTCTCCGCGGGGGACGAGGTCTCGCTTCTTGAAGAAACGGTGCGGGAGATTCCCGGAAAAGAAATTATATTTGCCGTGAACAAAACGGACCTTCTCGCCGCGAACGCCGGCATTCAATACGAAAAAGCGGTCCGGGAAGCGCTTGAAAAGCGCGGCGGCGGGCTGACGGGAAGAATACGGGAGATCTGTCTCATTTCCGTAAAACGGCAGGGAGCGGAAGAAATAATCAGACTGCTCCGGGAATATCTCGAGCAGCGCGGAGCCGGTTGCGGAGGAGCGATACTGACCGGCGAGAGGCACAAAATGCTGACGGACAAGGCGATAGCCGCCATAGACAGAGCGGCGGGAGCGGCTTCCTCCGGGATGCCTCTCGATATCGTCGCGAGCGATCTCTGGGAATGCGCCGGAGCGTTAGGGGAAATTACAGGCAGGAACGTGACTGAAGACGTTGTCGACGCCATTTTCAGCAAATTCTGCCTCGGAAAATGATCGTTATGGAAGAAAGCGGAAGATGTTTCGGAGAATATGACGTTGCCGTCATCGGCGCGGGACACGCGGGCTGCGAGGCGGCTCTCGCCGCGGCGAGGATGGGATTCAGGACGGTGGTTTTCGCCGTGACGCTGGACGGCGTTGCCAACATGGCGTGCAATCCGAGCATCGGCGGAACGGCAAAAGGACAGCTCGTTAGAGAGATCGACGCGCTGGGCGGAGAGATGGGGCGGGCCGCCGACGCGACCGCGATACAGGTGAGGTTCCTGAACCGCTCCAAAGGGCCGGCGGTATATTCTCCGCGGGCGCAGATAGACAGGCGCCAGTACCAGATATACATGAAGCACGTCCTTGAAACGACGCCGGGACTCGATCTCAGGCAGGGCGAGATCACGGAAATATTGACGACCGCGGCGGAAGACGGCCGGGGCAGGCGCGTGTGCGGCGTCGTCACCCATCTCGGCGCGTTTTACAGGTGCAGATGCGTCGTTGCGTGCACCGGGACTTATCTCAAGGGCAGAGTTATAATAGGGGAAAATTCCTACAGCAGCGGGCCGGACGGTCAGTTTCCGGCGAACAGGCTTTCAGACAGCCTCCGTCAGCTCGGACATACTATAATCAGGCTTAAAACGGGCACGCCGCCGAGGGTCAACGGTCTTTCGATCGATTATTCCCGGACGGAAATACAGGACGGGGACGAGCCCGGATTCACGTTCAGCTTCTGCCCGCCGGAAAAACCGGATCCGAGAGGGGTCGCGGGCGGCGGAAGCGTTATTCCGTGTTATCTTACGCATACGAATGCGAAAACGCATGAAATAATCAGGGAAAATCTTCACAGATCGCCGCTTTTCAACGGCTCCATCGAAGGCGTCGGGCCGAGATACTGTCCGTCGATCGAGGACAAGATCATGCGGTTCGCCGACAAGGACCGCCATCAGATCTTTCTGGAGCCGCTCGGGAGAGAGACCGAGGAAGTGTATCTCCAGGGGCTGTCGTCGAGTCTTCCGGAGGACGTCCAGACCGACTTCGTGCACAGCATAGCGGGACTCGAAAACGCGTCGATAATGCGGCCGGCCTACGCTATCGAATATGACGCGATCGACGCCACCGAGCTCAGGCTCTCGCTCGAGAGCAAGCTCGTCGACGGCCTTTTCTGCGCGGGTCAGATAAACGGATCGTCAGGATACGAGGAGGCCGCCGGACAGGGGCTCATGGCGGGCATAAACGCTGCGCTGAAGCTGAGAGGCGAGCCGCCGCTGATACTCGACCGGAGCGAGGCCTATATCGGCGTTCTCATAGACGACCTGGTCACGCGCGGGACCAAAGAGCCGTACCGCATGATGACTTCGAGAGCGGAATACAGGCTCGTGCTGCGCCAGGACAACGCGGACGCCCGCCTTACGGAAAAAGGAAGAAAGACCGGGCTCGTGTCCGGAGAGGCGATCGCCCGCTTCCGCGAAAAACAGGCGCGCATCGACCGGGCGATAGCGTTCCTTTCGGCTTATTTCGTCCCGCCGGACGGGAAAACGAATTCTTTTCTCGCAAAATATTCAAGCGCGGAGATACGAACCGGCGTAAGCGCGGCCGATCTTCTCCGGCGGCCGGAGCTGACGCTCGAAAAGCTGCGGGAGATATTGCCCGCCGTCCCGGACGTCTGCGAGCTTGGTCCTACCGAGGCCGAGCAGACCGAGATCAGGATCAAATACAGCGGATATATACAGCGCGAGCTTGTTCAGGTCGGGCAGTTCCGCAAAAGAGAGCGCCAGAGGATCCCGGAGGATATAAATTACGCGGACGTTCCGAGCATCAGCAACGAGTCGCGCGAAAAGCTGAACAGGATCCGTCCGGAATCCATCGGGCAGGCGATGCGCATACTCGGCGTATCCCCGGCCGATATCGCCGCGCTTATGGTTTATCTTCACAAGCGGGAGGCCGGAGCCGCGGCGGACGCGGAAAACGCGGCGGAGGGGCGCCCGATATGAACGGTATTGTTTCCGGCAGTGAACTGACGGCGGAGCAGGCCGCGAAATTCGTGAAATACCGTGAAATGCTCATCGAGTGGAACGGCGTGATGAATCTTACCGCGATCACCGATCCGGATGAAATCGCCCTCAAGCATTTCGCCGACAGCCTGACGCTTCTCGGTTTTACGGACAGGCTCGGCGCGGCCGATCTGATCGACGTCGGCACCGGGGCCGGTTTTCCCGGAATACCGCTGAAAATAATGCGACCGGGTCTGCGGGTAGTCCTTGTTGATTCGCTCGAAAAGCGCGTCAGATTTCTGAACGCCGTTATCGGAGAGCTTGGTCTCGAAGGGATCGACGCGGTACACGCGAGAGCGGAGGACGCCGGACGGGACCCGGAATACCGCGAAAAATTCGACGTTGCCACAGCGAGAGCGGTAGCGCCGATGAACGTATTGTGCGAATACTGCCTGCCCTTCGTGCGGACCGGAGGAAGCTTCATCGCCATGAAGGGTCCGGCGGAAGAAAATTTCGACGGAGCTTTAAGGAAGCTCAACGGAAAAATCACGGAGGACGTTTCCTTCGTTCTCGGAGCGGGCGAAAAAGGCGGAGCGGCGCCGGAGAGGACCGCGGAAAACGTGACGGAGACGGAGACGGAGAGCCTCAGGCGGCGCATCATCGTGATCGGAAAAACGGCTCCCTCTCCGCGGCAGTATCCGCGAAAAGCCGGGCTGCCGGCGAAAAAGCCTCTTGCCTGATCCTGAACGGACCTCCCTCGGAAAACGCCCGGAAACCGGCTTTAAACGCGAAGCGCCGTTAAAACCGACCCCGGGTCGAAAATCACATTGCCGCGCCGCAGATCGGCGTATAAAGGCTTTTTTGACGGAAGCCTTCTTTTTTTGCCTCTGAAACGACTTGAAATTCCGCTCGCGGAATGATAGAATCAGGAACGTGATTACGATATCCTTTTACGGGTTGACGTCAGGAGAGAAAAATGAAGAAAAAAGAAGAAGACAAGAATTCAGAATCGTTCCGGGTAGAACACAAAGTAGTGCCGAGAGACATTGAAAAGGAAATGAAGCAGTCGTTCATCGAGTACGCGATGAGCGTTATTGTGGACAGGGCTCTTCCCGACGTCCGCGACGGGCTGAAGCCCGTTCACCGCCGCATAATTTATACGATGTTCGAGGAAGGTTATACCCCCGACAAATCGTTCAGAAAGTGCGCCACGACGGTCGGTACCGTTATGGGTAAATACCATCCTCACGGCGACGCGGCCATCTACGACGCGCTGGTCAGGCTGGCGCAGGATTTCTCGATGCGCGAGAGGCTGGTCGACGGCAACGGAAACTTCGGTTCGAGAGACAACGACCCTCCCGCCGCCATGCGTTACACCGAGGCGAGGCTCACGAAAATCGCGCTCGAAATGGTGGCCGACATAAATAAAAACACCGTCGATTTCAAGCCGAACTTCGACGAGCACGAGGAAGAGCCGGTCGTATTGCCCTCGCGCTTCCCGAATCTGCTCGTGAACGGTTCCTCCGGCATCGCGGTCGGAATGGCGACGAACATTCCTCCGCACAACCTCGGGGAGGTCATTGACGGCGTCGTCGCCCTGATCGACGATCCCGATATTTCCGTCGACGGCCTTATGCAGTATATAAAAGGCCCCGATTTTCCGACGGCCGCGAATATCATGGGAAAGCAGGGCATACGCGAGGCGTACATGACCGGAAAGGGCAGGATCCTCGTCCGCGCGCAATGCGATATAGAGGAGCTTCCGAACGGAAGGCAGCAGATCATAGTGACCGAGCTTCCGTACATGGTAAATAACGCGAATCTCGTGGCGAGGATCGCCGAGCTGATGAAGGACAAGAGGATCGATTCGATAAGCGATCTGCGCGACGAATACAGCAAGGCGGGCATCAGGATCGTGATCGAGCTGAAGAGGGACGCGAACGCGAACGTGCTTCTCAATCAGCTTTACAAATATACCGAGCTCGAATCCGCGTTTAACGTGAATATGCTGGCCGTCGTTCCGACGGAGGACGGAAAATACCAGCCGAGGATCGTGAATCTCAAGGAGGCTCTCGAATATTACGTCAGACATCAGGAATCGGTCGTCAGGCGCAGGACTCAGTTCGATCTCGACAAGGATCTCGACAGGGCCCACATACTCGAGGGCGTGATGAAGGCGCTCGACCATATCGACGAGGTCATCAGGATAATCCGCGAGTCCAGGACGGAGCCGGAGGCCAAGGCCGGACTCATGGAGGCGTTTGAATTCACCGAGAGACAGGCGCAGTACATTGTCGATATGCGTCTGGGACGCCTGACCGGCATCGAAAGGGACAAGGTGCTCGAGGAATACAACGCGAAGCAGGAGGAGATCGCGTACTTCCGCGGACTGCTCGAGGACGAACACAAGCTCATGGGTGTCGTGAAGGACGAGATACTCGCCTTGAAAAAGCAGTACGCGAACGACAGAAGAACGCGCATCCTTCCGTACGAGGGAGAGATCGATCTCGAGGATCTGATAAACGAACACGATATAGCCATCACTCTCACGCATCTCGGATATATCAAACGCACTTCCGCCGACGTGTACAAGGCTCAGCACCGCGGCGGCAAAGGCGTTTCAGGCGCCGGAACGCGCGAGGAGGATTTCGTGGAGAAGCTCTGCATCACGTCTTCGCACGACAAGCTGCTGTTTATAACTGATATGGGCCGCATGTATTCCCTTAAAGGATACGAGATCCCGGATGCGGGAAGGACCGCGAAGGGCATGGCCGTCGTCAATCTTCTGCGACTCAATCCGGGCGAGAAGGTCGCCGCGCTTATACCGATCAGGACGTTCGAGGACGCGAAATATCTGATTTTCGGTACGCGCAACGGCCTCATCAAGAAGACGTCCCTCGCCGCGTACTCGAACGTGCGGGCGTCGGGAATTATCGCGATAGATCTTCGCGACGGCGACGCGCTCGTTAACGTCAGACTGGCGAACGAAGAGGATATAATGATGGTCACCCACAACGGAATGTCCATCAGATTCAGAATAGACGACGTCCGCGAGACGGGCAGAGCGTCGATGGGAGTCCGCGGCATTACGCTCCGCGAAGGCGACTACGTCGTCGGCGTGGACGTCTGCAGGGAAGGCCTTACGCCGCTGCTGGTCAGCGAGCGCGGCTTCGGAAAGAGAGGCAACATCGAGGATTACAGAGTGCAGGGCCGCGGCGGAAAAGGAATCATAACCTATAAGATCTCCGAAAAGACGGGTCATCTGGTCGGGCTGCTCATGGTGGACGACGACAACGACCTTATGATGGTCACGAACGGCGGCATGATCATCCGCGTTCACGTGAAAGATATAAGTATTTTCGGCAGGGCCACAAGGGGCGTAACGCTGATGCGGGCCTCCGAAAGCAGCTATATAGCGAGCTGCGCCGCAACCACGTACGACGAGGGCGAGGAAACCGCCGTTCCTGTCGAGCCCGACGGCGCGGACGCCGCAGCCGGCGAGCCGGAGGAATCCGCGGAAGACTTCGGGACCTATGATGAAGGTGAGCCGGACGACGGTGCGGACGACGGAGCCGACGAGCCCGGTGACGACGGTACCGGCGAAGGCGGAGAGAACGAATAACCGATCATGTACGTATGCGCTCTCGTAGGCGCCAGCGGAACGGGGAAAAGCCACCGGTCGCTGTGGGTCGCGAAAGAAAGGAATATCGATTTCGTCATTGACGACGGACTGCTGATCAAAGGCAATTCCGTTCTTGCCGGGAAATCGGCGAAGGCGGAAAAAACGAGGGTCGCCGCGATAAGAACGGCCGTGCTGACCGACGACGATCACGCGTTCGAGCTGAAAAGCGCGCTGAAGGAAAACAACGCCCAAAGCGTGCTGATCCTCGGCACCTCCGACGGAATGGTCCAGCGGATCGCTTCGAGGCTCGGACTCGGGCAGATCGACGATACCGTATATATTCAGGATATTTCCAGCCCGTACGAGATACAGCAGGCGCTCAACACGCGCCGCATGGAAGGAAAGCACGTCGTTCCCGTTCCGACGATGGAGCTGAAAAAGGATTTTTCCGGAGTCATGCTCGATCCTCTGAACATTCTGAGGCGGCGCGGCGCCGGACAATACGAGACGATGGGCGAGAAATCGGTCATCCGGCCGACGTACAGCTACCTCGGAAAATTTACGATCTCCGACTATACCATATATCAGCTCGCTGAGCACGCGGCGAAAAAGAACGAGGCTGTGTCGAGGATAACGCGCTTCAGGGCGGATAAAGCGGACGACGGGATCAGGATAGAAATGGACATCGTTCTCTTCTACGGCTACAGGATCCCTCTCGTTTTCTCCGAGCTGAGAAAGCAGATCGCGGACGAGATCGAAAAATACACGTCGCTGAACTCGGTGGCGGTGATATTGACCGCGAAAAACATAACCGTGAAGAAGAAGGAGCCGGAACACGGCGGAGAGGAATGAAGAATGCAGGATACAATATATACTATTCCCGTTACCGAGGCTTACGAAACGCCGTGCGAGTGCGCCCTTTGCGCCCTCGAGGCACGCTTTGAGAACGACCGCGTCAATTATTACCTCGGCCCGTCGCTTATGGAGCCGGACAACAGGATCGCCACGAACGACAGGGGCTTCTGCGGCAGGCATTTCAATATGATGTACGCCACGCAGACGAACAGGCTCGGACTGGGACTGATCCTCGACACGTACATGAACGAGCAGATCGCGCGGATGAAAAAACACGCCGGTGCGAGAAATGCCGGAGACGCTCAGAAAAAAGGTCTGTTCGGCGGCCGCGGAAAGGGCAGGGACGGCGTCCGCGCGGCGGAGGAGATATGCGAATACTGGAAAAAGCACGAAAAAGATTGCTGCATCTGCGGCGATCTTGAAAAGACGATGAACAGATATATCGACGTCATTTTTCATCTGTACTTTTCAGCGAAGGAATTCAGGGATAAGTTCGACGGCGGAATGGGATATTGCATGCGCCATTTCCGCGTGCTCTGCGAAAGCGCCGGAAAGATGCTGTCGGGCGGCAAACAGGAGGAGTTTCTGTCTTCTCTCGTACGGCAGCAGCTCGACAATCTCGACCGCATCAACGAAGAGGTCAACTGGTTTACCAAAAAATTCGATTACCGCAACGCGCAGGAGCCGTGGAAAAATTCGCGCGACGCTCTTCCGCGCGGAATGAGAAAGATGACGGGGGAGAGGGATATTGGCGACAATTAACGGCGCGGGGGACCTCCGCGTAAACGTCAGCGATATGGATTGCACGCAGATCTTCACCTGCGGCCAGTGCTTCCGCTGGAAGCCGGACGGAGAGTGGTGGAAGGGCGTTGCCCGCGGGAGGCTCATGCGCGTTCGGACGGACGCGGAGGCGGGCACGCTTATAATAAAAGATTGCAGCCGGGACGAATTTGACGCCGTATGGCGCGATTATTTCGATCTCGGGACCGATTACGGGGAGATCAAGTCGTACCTCGCGTCGCTCGATCCGCATCTCGCTGACGCCGTGCGCTTCGGCGGCGGCATAAGGCTGCTGCGGCAGGAGCCTTTTGAAACGCTTATTTCATTTATTATATCAGCGAACAACAATATTCCGCGGATCAGCGGCTGCGTCGAGGCGCTGTGCGCGCGGTACGGCGAGCGGGCGGGCAACGATCCCGTTACGGGGGAGACCGTTTACGCTTTTCCGGCGCCGGAAGCGCTTGCGGCGGCAACGCCTGAGGACGTTTCGGAAGCCTGCCACGCCGGATACCGGAGCCCGTATATCGTAAGCGCGGCGAAGCGGTTTATCGCGACCGGCGGCGATCTGTCGGATCCCGAATCGTACATGGGAGTGGGGCCGAAGGTCGCGTCGTGCATCAGATTGTTCACCGGGAGCGACATGAACGCGTTTCCGGTCGACGTTTGGGTGAAGCGACTTATAAAAGAATTGTATTTTCCGCCGGATGCCGAACCGGGGATGAAGGAGATCGCGGATTTTATCGCCGGTCATTTTCCGAAATACGGCGGATACGCGCAGCAATATCTGTTTTTCAGACGCCGGGAGGCCGGAAACGGCGCGGTGTGAATTGAATCGGTGTGAAGTGAACCTGCGCGGAGTGAACCTGCGCGGAGTGAACCTGAGCGGCGGGATGATCCGGGGCGTACCGGCAGCGGCGCGTTCCGAAGGTTGCGTCAGTATGAAGCAGAAAAAGTCAAAGAAAAATTCAGAGAATAATTCATGACGGATACGAGGCGGTGACGCGGCGGTGACGGATCGATCGCCGGGCGTTAACGCGGACGGGAGGGGCGCACACAATATGTAGCGCTCCTTATCTATATATTGTATAAAAATGAGCCGGAAACGGGCGCCGGCAGGGGTTGCGAAATTACGAAAAAATTTTTAGAAAATTTAAAAAAAAGTGCTTGACACGGGAAAAGCGCAAGAGTATAATGGCAAAGCTGTCGCTCAAGAGAGCGCCCGGAAAAGGGCCCCCGGACAGCGGATGAACCTTGAAAAAAGAACAG